>JALZUH010000019.1 GCA_023301645.1 Akkermansiaceae bacterium | reverse complement strand
CTCACATAGACCTGACCTAGCGTATAAGAAACATCCCCCTCTTGGGCGTCAGCTTTGAGTGCTGCCTGAAAGCTCAGAATCTTATTTCCGCTTTCACCCGCAGCCCTAGCGCCACTACTTATCAATGCCGCCTCATGCTCTCGATGATAGATTACCTTATAGGATAGGCGCTGACTCATGTTGACTCCATCGTGACCGACTCTAGTTGAGAGCGCTCGGACAAAGATAGACACAGGCAGCCTACCTTTAAGTGAAAGTCGTTTGATCATATCCTTTTCCTGCTCAGGCGAGTTGAAAGCCAAACGCCTAATCACCTCACCACTAAAGGAATGAAACACGACATGATCGCTATATTGAGGCGATGACTCGTGACGCGTCCCCAGAAACATCCGTTCAAGATCGTAATAGCCAATCAGGTTAGCCCCTCCTAGACCGTTAGCCTTGAGCTTCTTTAAGCCCAAAAGATCAAAACGCGCCGACTTAGCGAGATTAGGCTTAACCTTCATATTCCCCCCCACCGAAGGAGCGATCTTATGAGCGCCCTCCTGAGGGATTTTGAACCCAGGATTAATACGCCCCACAGCACCACCTTTCTTAAAGCCCTCCTCTATACCTTTTGCCTTATCGTCAATCCCGACCTCTGCTCTAGCTAGATAGCTTAGGGTAGCTGATTGGAAAAATAATACTGTGGCGAGGCCTGATAAGGTATGAGAGTAATACTTCATAATAGTAAGACTCTCATAGATGAATTATCTTAGAAAAAAAATCAAAAAGAAAAAACAGCTCATGCAAAACCAATCCTTAGCATGAACTATACGGTGTGAAATACTACTCTTCACCAGTAAGGTTTACGCCTCATCCTGACCCACATTGATTAGAATCTGTCTAGGCTTAGCCCCCTCACCCGGTCCGATAATACCGCGCTCTTCGAGAATATCCATCATACGAGCAGCGCGTGTATAGCCGAGGCGTAGTCTACGCTGCAGTAGTGAGGTGCTCGCCTTTTTCTCTTGGCGGATTACCTCCAGACATTTCTCTAGAGTCTCCTCATCAGCATCAGAAATATCACCGCCTCCGCTCTCACCTGAGCCGCCTTTCTCGATACTCTCTTGCACTGATTTTTCGAATTTTTGGTCAACCTGAGTCGAGCAGAACTTCACCAAGTCCTCCACTTCCTCGTCAGAAATAAAGGCACCCTGTGAGCGCTCCAGCTTAGCCGATCCAGGAGCTAGGTAGAGCATGTCGCCCTTACCCACTAGCTTATCAGCGCCCGATACATCGAGGATGACTCGGCTATCGAGCTTTGAGGAAACTTGGAAGGCAATACGGCTAGGAATGTTAGCCTTGATGATACCAGTCACCACGTCCGCACGCGGTGTCTGAGTAGCAACAATCAGGTGGATACCAGCCGCACGCGCCTTCTGCGCAATACGTGCAATATTCATCTCCATATCAGCTGGAGCTGTCTGCATGAGGTCAGCTAACTCATCAATAATAACGACAATATAAGGGATGCGATCTGGAATTTCACCGTCCTCATCATCTTCATCGTCAGAACCATCAAGAGCCGGTGGCCCGAGCTCACCATCTGTAAGTGCAGCCGCAATCGAATCAAGATGGTCTGCATCATAATACTCCTCCTCGGCTTCAGCTTTGATCTCACCATTTTCATCGAGATAAGAATCGCCCTCTGCCGCATCATCTGAGCGATCTTCAGGCTCTTCTTGCTCAGGTAGCTCACGCTCATTAAAGCCATCGAAGTTCCTCACCCCGACTTCGGCAAAAATACGGTAACGACGCTCCATTTCATTAACCACCCACCTTAGTGCGGCTATTACCTTATTAGGATCAGTCACCACAGGCACGGCTAAGTGCGGTAGTGAATTATACATCTGCATCTCTACCACCTTTGGGTCGACCATGATGAAGCGCAGCTCATTAGGACTAAACTTAAAGAGAATACTCGAAATAATCGAATTAATACACACTGACTTACCTGAGCCCGTGGCACCAGCTACTAGCAGGTGCGGCATCGCCGCCAAGTCGCCAATCACGGCATTACCATAAACATCTTTACCAAGTGCTAGAGGGATCTTCTTCTTAGCACTGACAAAGGCAGGGTCCTGAAGCAGCTCATGGAGCGGCACTGCCACCTTCTCATCATTGGCAATCTCGATACCCACGGTATCTGAGCCCGGAACAGGTGCGAGAATATTGATCCGCTCTGCCTTCGTAGCGCGCGCGAGATCTGCTTCAAGCTGAGTGATACGACTAACTCTCAGACCAGCGCTTGGGTAAACTTCATAGCGAGTAATGGTAGGCCCCTTGGTAATGTTACCCGCTGTCACCTCGACGCCAAATGCCTTGAGAGTATCGACGATCACATTCTGCATCGCCACGAGCTCTGCCTTATCGGCCTCCTTTTCAGGCTCTACCTGCTCGGGGATATTTAGCAGGTCAAATCCAGGTAGCTCATAGCCCTCGTAGTCATCGGTGCTGAGTCCTGTATGCTCTAGAGTCTTCTTGGCGAAGGGTTTATCCCCTACCTCGCTGGCAGGTCTACGACGCTGGGACGAGTCGATAATAGTGGGTGTAGGCAGCACTTTCAGGGGGAGCTCTTCTTGCGGCAGCTCTTCTGGCTCCTCTTCGACGACCTTCTTAGCACGCTTAGACTGAAGGGCCGGCTTCTCAATGACTGGCTCCTCCTTATAGGGCTTACCATCAAGTTTCTTGGCGAGGCGGTTATCACGCTCAATACGGCGTTTCTCAATAGCACGCTGCTTCTCGGCACTGAGCCGCTTTCTATCCTCGCGATCATCCAGCCAGTTTCTTACAGACTGGTAGAGCTCTTTGCCAAATCTTACGGGATGAATACCTGTTACTAAAATCAAACTAACCATGTAAATACAGGTCAACACCAGCACCGCCCCTACTTTATTAAGTAGTGCCTCTAAAAAGCGCGTGCCCAGTAGGTATCCTGTGCCGCCACCTGCACCTAGAAGTGAGTTATAAGCCACCCACTCATTGAGGAAAATGCTTTGCACCCCCATAAGAGCCGCCGCACTAAGCACCAGCACAGCACAGCCAGCAATGGTCCGCCACGATGGAGAGGTATCGAAAAACAACCTCGCAATGGCAAGCCACAAAACAGTCACTGGAATCAGGTAAGCCGCCGCACCAAACCCCATGAGTAATAGGTGACCGATAAAAGCACCTACGACACCGATCAAATTCACCTTATCTGGCTGAGTATCACCTGTAGCAGCATTGAAGTCCTGCGGTGAATGCGATACTAAAGAGAGCAGCAATAGGATACCTACGGCCGCAAGGATGACACCCGCCACCTCATTTGGCCACGGCTTGCGCTGCGTCTCGTTGTTTTTTAACTTATTACTAGATCCAGCCATAAAAATTGGTTTTCATCATTTCTCACCACTAAGGCTCTGGCAAGGAAAATTCCCCTTATCTGATAATCAAGAAAACTTAAGGATTCTATTCCCTTTCATCGACTTACCTCCAGTAACCTAACAACAATTCAATAAATTGAGACATCTCGAGAATATTTGATTGATTCCATGATTTTGTGGGCTAATTCTCGGGTATGGCATCCAAAATTGATTTTGACACCGTTATACCAAGACGTGGAACCGGCTCATTAAAATGGGATAAGTTCTCAGAACTCGACCCGTTCTGGGTCGCTGACATGGATTTCGCCTCACCACCTGAAGTCATCCAAGCCCTCAACGACCGTGTAGCGCATGGTGTCTACGGGTATGCTCTACCACATCCAGGATTGGTAAATAGTGTTACTAGCTACATGCAGCGCACTCATAACTTAACGATCAATGAAGAGGAAATCGTTCACCTAGGAGGACTCGTTCCTGCTCTATCACTGGCTGCTCGCGCATTTGGTAAGTCAGGTGACGCAGTCATGACCTGCACTCCCACTTACCCACCATTTATTGGGATCCATCACGACGCTCAGATGAAGATCATTACCGTGCCCCATATCGAGGTCAACGGTCAGTGGGTATTCGATTGGCAAGCCATGGAGGAAGCCGTCACACCGGAGACCAAAATATTTCTTGTTAGTAACCCGCAGAACCCACTAGGTAGAGTATTCACCAAAACTGAAATCATCCAACTGGCAGAATTCTGCGAAAAACACGACCTCATTCTCGTATCCGATGAAATCCACTGTGACCTCATCTTCGACACCGCCAAGACACCTCACATCTGCGGTGCAGGTCTTCCAGAGAAGTTTAAAAAACGCGTCATCACGCTCTTAGCACCTAGTAAAACCTACAATATTGCAGGCCTCGGCTACGCCTTTGCTGTCATCCGTGATGACTCGCTGCGCCGTAAGTTCACAGCAGCTCGTGGACACACACTTCCAGAGATCAACTGCTTCAGCTTCTACGCAGCTGAAGCAGCCTTTAATCACGGTGAGCCTTGGAGACAAGAGCTCATGAAGTATCTAGCTAAAAACCGCGACACTGTCATGAAATTCGTCCGTGAAGAGATGCCCGGGTGCAAGATGGCGGACTCGGAAGCCACTTTCCTAGCGTGGATTGACTGCCGAGGCCTCAAGGATCTCATGAAGGGCAAAAACCCAGCTACCTTCTTCGAGGAGAAGTCACGACTATACCTCTCAGATGGGGCATTCTTCGGTGCACCTGGCTACATTCGCATCAACTTCGGCTGCTCGCACAGCAAGCTCGTTGAATGCCTTGAGAAGATGGCCAAAGCTATTGCCAAATAGCAGTTCTTTATAAATCATTGCCAAATAGCGATCTGTATAAGCGATTGAAACATAGCGACCCCATCAATGCGCTCCCTACCCCTATCACGAACATGAAACCTTCCATCAAAGCCCTCTTACTGGCAATCATCCTATCGCACTCACTCCAAGCCGTCCAAGCACAGTCTGACGAGCTCAAGTTCGGCATTGAAACCGTTACCGGCGTTCGTGGCTCCTACAATTACCGTGGATTCGAGCTAGCTGACAGCACCTTTGATTTCCAGCTAGAGACCGAAGTGACTATCAACGACAACACCTTTCTCAATCTAGGTGCATGGTATGCGACGGAGACTGGAGAAGGTGACTTTAATGAATCAGCTATTTATGCACGTCTTCGCTCCACACGAAGTGACTCCCTCGACCTAGGCATTAGCACGACCTATCGCGATGTAGACCAAGGTAGTGAGAGAATCCTCTCTACTCGAATCAGAGACGGCTTAGAAATAGGCACCTTTGCCACATGGTATTTTAATGACAATCTCAGCTCCACGGCCGGTGTCTATTATGACTCAGGCGCTACCGGTCTCTATAGCAATATCGAGCTCAGCTACAGTCAGGTCATCTCAGAGAAATCCTTTTTCTCCATCAAAGCAGGAGTCAGCTACGTAGACGGCTACTACGATCGCAATGGCCTCAATGACGCCTACGCGAGAATCTCCGTCACCTATCATATCTCAGATACCGTATCCATCGCCCCTTTTGCAGGCACGTCTATCCTACTTGATAACGATGACGCGGGTGATGACACCAACTACCTCGGTCTTTGGTTTGAAGTCAGCTTCTAGAGCCGATTCCCACTATTTATCAAATAGTTATCAATAGACTCAGAAACCATGCACTCACATAGTAATGGAGAGAAATTCCGCGCGTTACTAGCAACTGGACGAGTAGCCAATATCCCCACCGTCTACACCAATGTCATCGTAAGCACCTTGATGCCTTTGGCTCTATTAGGAATAACCCCCATCTCTACTTCAGAAGACATATTCCTTGACCTGATCATCTATAGCCTAGTGATGGTGATGGCTACTTCCATGCTGTATGTCGGGGGCTGCATGCTTGGAGACTATAAAGACCTCGCATTTGATCGGGAAAACAGACCCTCACGCCCCCTACCTCGTGGTGTATTGTCCCCTAAGTTCCTGGCCTCACTTTCTTACCTGCTACTGGCACTTGGCTTCACGCTCTCCAGCACTGCATCACTATTATTACTATTCATTTTCTCCATTTCAAACATCGGATTATCTGAAACGCTCCAATTCCTCTACCAAATTGGTGATTTCATCAATCCACCACAGATGATCGCATCCTTATTGCTCACAGCATGTATTATCATCTATGCACTCACTCATAAGAAAACAGGTAAGCATGCACTGCTTAACATGGCACTATGCCGCTTCCTGCTGATCATCTATGCTGCCACCTCATTCTCATGGTTCTGGTTTGATAAGAGCGCGCTAGCACCTGACACATACTGGATCATCGGCTCCTCACTCATCTACGCTTTAGCCGTCGGCGCATACACCTACTTGCTCTCATCGGTAGCCTCCACAGAGTCCACCCCAGAGCATTACCGCAGGAGGAAGACCCTAGCCACCATATGGTTCATCCTCCCCTTCAGTGTCATTCCCTTGGTAAATAACATCCTAGCTAACCTCGACTATAGAGCAGCTACGACACTGGCCAGCACCCTGATTGCTATCATTATTTACTACAGCTGGGGTTACTACACCTTTCGCGCGCTCAAGACCTCAAAGCCCACCTTCGTATCTCGCGCTCTGGCAGGATTCTGCCTACTCGACATGTGTTTTGCTGCCACCTTCTCGCCGCTACTCGCTATCCTATGCTTAGGCCTATTTCTGCTAGCGCTACTGCTGCAGAAATTCGCCCCTGCTACTTAGGCCACCTAAGGGTTTAAGATCACGCTGAGAGCACGCACTCAGAGAGAGCGCGTGCATTATACCAGTCTGGCTTCAGCCTATTTCTTAGGCTTCTGTTTTGATGAACTCTTTGTCTGCTTAGCATCTGGTTCAGATGGCTTGGCTGGCTGATTCACTGAGTCAGCAGCAGGTGCATTCATCGACTTCGACTTGAGTGACTTCATCCAGAACCCACCCTCACCGACTTGCTCAAAGGCCCACTGAGCCCATCGCAGAACACCGAAGGCTAGCCACACTGCCCACAGCAGCATCAGCCCACGGTAAAACCAGATCGACACAGAAACCACCCAAGGAATAGGCAGCTGAGATCCTTCGCTACGTGCTTCAAACCACCTCAAATTACCAGCACCAGACCCTTCACCGAGAATCCGCATCTCAGGACTCCCTAGCAGCCCCTTATGAAGCACCATAAGCAGAATAACAGTCACTGGTATCACCGCAGCAATCGTTGCGATTTGATTAAAATTAAAAATCGCCGATGGCTGATTCCACCATTTCTTCGAATGGATACCACGAAGACCTACCCAGAAGAACCAAGCAACGATGAAGAACCCTGCTAAGAGCTCAATCTGGCTAAGCCCGAGTAAGAGTAGCACCCACTCATAACTCTTAAGAGGTGATTGCTTCAGACGCCCCAGCATCACGCCGAAGATAACCACGAAGATAAATACACCCCACATCCTCACTGCAGGACCACGACGTGGTCCATCCGCCCACAGCACCCATCGATCATTTCGTGACAGCGTGATAATGCTACTCGTATTCGCACAATCAACAGGCAGCTTCACCTCATCGCCAAGTGACTTAAATGTCAGCGACTGAGGTGTCTTCCAAGCGAGCTCAATACTTTGCTTACCAGGGCGAAGTGGCACCACGACTTGGTTTCCCTCTTTACGCACTGCTGTTTCCACACCATTAAGTGTTAGCGAGCTCACCTGAGCCTCAGGAGCAAGAGACATGACAAAGTCCGTGCCAATACTCGTCTGCAATGAAATTTTCAGCGACGAGCTGCGCTGGCGTGAGCCCATATTCATCTTATGAATCGCTTGGAGAATCGTCATTGTCTCACCCTCGATAGCATCAGGTCTAGAAACCCTTAGCGTGGCTGACTCCCCCGGCCAAGGCTTCCAAATCGGCACCACCTCGGCAGCATTGTGATGAAAGATAGGATCTAGCCCTCCTAGGCTGAGATTCCATACCGGCGACGCAGTCACCTGCCACTGCTCCACCCATTGGCTATTGAGCTCAGATTCTAGTTTTATTTCAGGAGCCACACTTAGCTCACTCCCCCATGACATACTAGCTTGCTGCGCTCCCAGCCTTATCTCTACCCGACCATTTTTAACAGTGAGGTCAGAAGAAAGAATACGCTCTCCGGGAAGTAGCGGTAGACTCATCGACACCGCCTTGCCCAATGGTGACAAGCGCTGAACCGTCGTCTGAGACTGCCAGATAAGCCCTAGCTCGATATCTCTCGTGACCTTCAGCACAGGATTGAAGTCCTTACGGTCATAATCTGCCTCAGCTCCCTGCTCACGATTTTGCGGCACAAAAAACACCTGGTTTTCAGGTATCCCATCTGGCTTCACACCCGTGACAACCCACCCTTCGGCATCGATATTGACATACTGTGGCTTCAGTAAGAATGACCACTCCCAGTCAGAATTCGCAATCACACCCTCTACATTGACTCGGTGCGTGCCCTCCTCGAGCACGACCCATAAGTAGTCATTAATCCGAGAAACAGGAATCTTCCCCCCACCCTTCAGACTTACAGATACAGGTGACCACACCGGCAGCTTCCCAGGAAGAGGAACAGCTGTCTTCTTCGCCGTATGAATCGTCACGCCCATAGTCAGGCGATTACCCTCCAGCTTCAGGTCGAGCTCTGGGATTTCAGCATACTGACTAATGCCCTTCTCATCCTGCAGTAGTCGCTCTCTCAGAGTCTTGAGCATCTCAGCATCTGGATACTGACCGTATACAGGTGTGCTCATAGCACCTACTAGAGTGATAGCGATAGTCGCTAAGATCGCACCACCTTTAGGCGCCTTAGGAGGACTCTGTCGCTCTTTGGTAGGCTTGTCACTACCGCCTCTAGACTTCAGCTTACAGAGTAATAGGTAGAATAACCCCATAATGAAAATCACACGAACTACCGTGATAATGCGCTGCAGCCACAGAGGTATAAGCACAAAGGAAACCTTCTCGTCGGCACTCACCGGACCAGACCAGCTAAACCTTACTGAGCGCCACGACCACTCGGGCACAGCTGGCCCAGTCTGGATCTTCGCCTTACTGTCGTATTTCAGGTTCGACATATTAAATTTCGATTTTGAACGCTCCAATTTAGGCAGACTGAAACTACTTTGTCTTCTACCTCTAGTAGTATACTCACTAACAGAACCAAAAGGATCAGAATCACTGCTTGCGATCGCTCCCTCTAATTGAGCTGGTGCATAGCCGTAATTGTGTGTCCCTACAATCGAATGATTCTCTAGCTGAGGGTAGATAGCCTGCTGCAGCTGGGTCTTAACAAAAGGAACAAGGCCCAAGAGAATAAGCCCAGCCGAAGCGTAGGCCAATAAGCGAGTCACCTGCTTCCACTTCGCAGACTTCTGCACAGCACGCGCACTGTATAATACGATACTAATAAGGAGAAATAGCCATGACACCTTCGGCATTCCCGGCTCGTGGTAGGATAGGACAAAAGCACCAAAGGCAAGCAAGCCAAGCTTCCAACCCCAAAGACGGAAAATAGCCACGGTAAATATCAGTAAGAAAAACACATCCAGTAACGACCACGCCGTCAACCAATCACCATACGATGAATCAGGACCAAACACAGCAAAGACGCGCCACCCCGGAGGAGTATACAAGCGACCCTCAAGTGCTTCAGCGTCATACTGCCACCCTGTTGCCGATAGCTCTGCTGCTCGATCCATACGCCCTACTGATTGTAGGTTGAGATTACGAACCCGCACCTCTACTCCGGTAGCGCCAGTGACGGGGTTCTTAGTAATTAGCTGGCTATCACCACCGATTTTAGCAGCACCTAGTCGCTGACCAGCTGCAGCGTCGAGTCGCCATGTTTGTAATGCTTGTCCATTGATGACATCACGGTAGGTCATTTGCTTACCATCTTCATCGAGCCAGAAATCACGCTTAATAGAGATACCAGCAGCTTTCTTCTGCCCCATGCCACGCATCTTCTCGACGATGCTAAAGGGGGTCTTATTAGTCCATAGGTAGAGTGGTAAGTTGCGCCACTTTTGCGGGAAGGTCGTCTGCGCTACATCGACAGCGCTCAGTCCTGAGAACTCGATCACACGGAAATTCGCCTGATTCCGTAGAGATACGAGCTCTTCGGCGACGAGAGGCTCGGCACCTTCGGCATAGGAAATAGTCTCTGCGGGTGTTGTCCTGAATGCC
>JALZUH010000018.1 GCA_023301645.1 Akkermansiaceae bacterium | reverse complement strand
TCAGCTCAGAAAGATCCTCCACCGCTAACTCTACCTCAGCAGCATCTTCAGAAACTCCACTCTCCGCCTGCGCCGCCTCAGTGAGCAAGCCACCACCAGACATCAGCACTCCGAGAAGTAGTAGTAATGAAGTATGCTTCCCACCACCTTTCAGAGCACTCACCCTCGCCCCCAAGCGCTTAAAGGCTAATTCAATATCCCACCCCTCCGTCAGAGTTCTGCTATTAACATAAAGAGCAAAACCCGCACTTACATAGAAGGGCTCCATAAATGTCATCGCCAGCATCCAAGCTGCCGCGATCACCCAGAGAAGACTCTCAGAAAATTGAGAAGCATCATCATGAGAGAACAGCTCAACAAGCCCATCCTGCCAGCGACCACTCACCTCACCAGGCACCATACTAAAGACAAATAACAAAATACCTACAAAAGCTGCCAGTTCCAAAATCATGCCCGCAAGGGTAGCCGTAGAAGCCCCCTCACCGCCATTAAGACTCAGTAAATTCAACCTTTTCCTATAGCCACCCCCCTTCAGCCCCTCCAGCTCAGAAATAGGCAAAGCAAAACTACGCGATGGAGAAAACCTCCGAATGAGCAAATGCAGCCACCAACCCTGCCATATAAGCCGAGGCCAAGACCTCAGCACCTCCAGCACCGACGGCACAGCCCCAAAAAGCCCACGACTCACCACAAAGAGAACCACACGATCATAAAGAGGCTTCAGCAACCAGAGGCAGAACAAAAACCACCAAGGATGATCTCTGAGTAAAATCACCAACACCCCCCATAAAGGAACCACCGTCACTAGCCACGACTTCCATATCACCCTGATATGCTGACGCGCCAGAGCACAGCCAAGATCTATCGACTCCCAAGAAACTCGCGGACGAATCTCCGCCGTTACATCCTCAAGCCTCAAGCCGCTCCCCCCTCTATCTTCCTCACCTTTTTGGCAAGAACCACTCTACCCCCAAATACGAAATACAACACACAGAGAATCCACCCCGCAATCCCCACAACATATTTAACAGTTACAGGCAAATCTCGAGCTGACCAAAACCCCTCAACAATAGCCGCAAAAAACGTCATCAGCGCCGCCCCAATAATCAATGGCAGCGACCTCCGCCCAGCATCCATAAGAGACTTCGCCAGAGTCTTTCTACCGGGGTGTAATAACCCAAGCCCGATCCTCAAGCCTGCCATACCAGCCACCACCATCGCAATAAGCTCATAAGACGAATGGCTAGCAACAAAGCTATAAAACGCCTCCTTGCTACACGCCACATGGATATAGACCACCACCGCACCAAAGAAAACGCCGTTATAAATCAAAAAGAAGAAACTCCCCAAACAAGCAAGAATCCCACCCGCATAAATCCTAAAATCAATCCCTATGTTATTATAAACATAATGACTAAACATCATGAAATTAGAACCATACTCACTGCGCAGGTTCTCAATCTGCCGATCGCTACTACCATACATCATATCCAGACTATCCATCGTCTTATCCCCCAGTATCGCCTCGATCCACGTGAAATTCGGCCAGTAAAAACCAATCAACACAACACCCAAAATCGGTAGCACAAAGCAAAGTGAAGCCACCAGTAAAAGCCGCCACTCCACCCGCACCGCCACTGGGAAATCCACTGCCACGAACTGAAAGAACGTCCCCCACGTGCCACTAGCCCTACGGTGTAATAGCTTATGACCACGTATCACCAGAGTATTCAGACGCTCATTAACTGACATCCCATACATCCGATGACGAGCTAAGGCCAAATCCGCGCACACCTCACGAAACATCACAGGAATCTTAGCAGGATCAACACTAACCCGATCCTCAGAGCGACCCGTCGCCGAATCCATGCCATTGAGCGACTGCTCATACTCACGCCAGCGCTCCGCATTCCTTTGTTCAAATTCCCTACCCTGCATCACATATTAGATTACTCATTACCCCTAACGCTTCTCCACTAACCAATGTGCCATGCCCAATAAACGAGTCATGCCCCTCTTCCCACTAGCACCAGTGAGAGCCGCCGCATGATCAGCCAGCTCAATCCTCCTCTCCTCCGACCACATACCAGCGCGCTCACCAAAACCCACCACCGCCGCCTGCTCCTCGCGTGATAATGCCAAGCCAGGAGCCTCAGCCGACACAACTGGAGGCAGCCCCCCAGAAGTCATCACTGGCAAACTATCATAAACCACCACCGTATTAGCGAGCAAATCACCAAGACGCTGAAATCGCTTCGTAATTAACGTGCAGCACAGACCAACGCCATAGCCAAAAATCGGCATCATATCAGCAAAGCGCAGCATATTTCTAATAAAAGACTGCCCAAAGGTAATCGGCGCACCAGAAGTATCCACCACCCTCAGCCCCATCACCCTCTTTCCCGGCGAAGCACCACGCTTACCTGCCTCAAAAATCACGTAATAGAAAAAAGTCAGCAAAAACATAAACAAGGCATAAACCCCCATTGATACATTCGACCCTAGAATAAAACCGAACAAACTAATAATCAGCCCCACCACAGCAATGGCAGCAATACGTATCAACAAATCCAGCGCATAAGCTAACACCCGCGCATAAGGCCCCGCCATACGGAGGCGAATCTCCACCCCCTCAGCCAGCTCTATAGCCTGCAAGGTATCTAAGCGAGCAAACGGCCCACTTTTAGATTTTAAAACATCGCTATCAGGTATCATAAAACGTCCTAAGACATCCCTAAGCTACCTTCTCTTTTAGCAAGGTAAAGGTAGAATCTACCCCAGCTCTTAGAAGAAGGGGACAACCAACCTCAAAACCGAGTTCCTACAGTGTCGCCACCTGGTAAACGGTGCACTTCACTCCACTAGCTCCACTCTTGACCTCTCTCTTCACCTTAGCACCGAGAGTCTGCTCGATCATACGCTGCTCCAGCACGACTAATCCAGGATACTGCTCGAGGATTGCATGAAGCGGATGATGATACTCCTCGATGACAAAACCTGTCTCCGCTGAATAATGACACTGACAGAAGTGGCCTGACTCCATTCTCACATCAGCGAACTTCGTCGCCCTCTCCACAACCGTCTCGCTAGACTTCACAGCCTTGATCCACACTGCCTGCTTTTTCTCAAAATACTGATAAAGAAGCTTCTCAGGTGCAGCCTCACCGAATGAGCTCTTCACCGAATCAAGTAAACCCAAAAGCAGCTCTTCACCACCATCTGGAAACAAAGCATCACACTTATCGGTAAGTAAGTAAATCTTACGCGGTCTTCCTGAGCTAGCACCGCGCGGCTCGCGCCAGCCTTTCAAGTAACCGCCTTTTTCAAGGTTCACACAATGCTGCTTGATGCCCATATAGCTCATATCCAATAGCTCAGCGAGCTCAGGTATAGCTAGCCCACCAGAACGCTTCAACTCACCAATAATAGAAAGGTGGCTCAATCTACAGATATCATTTAAAATGGGCGGAAACATGCCTACAAAACTAATCTAACAAATTAGTCTTTTAAAGGTAAGATTTGATCAACTAGCGCGACTTATCTAACAAAAAACAAACAAACAATATTCAATTAAAAACTACGCGTAGTTTTTCATACTACAATAAAAAAGCAACTCTAAAAAAAAGGTATATCCTGCCAATTCAAACAAACGCTTAATGAGGTGATCAAGAACAAGATTGTCACAAAAATAAATACGAATCTTATTCCAAAAACTTTCAAAAAAAATGAGAACCGCCTGAAAACAAGCTACTCTTTTGACAAAACGGCTCAACAAGCTTAGATTCTCATCAGATGGCCAACATCACATTCAAAACACACGCACCAGGCTACTGGTCAGGCGCAGATACCGTAGAACCAGAGAACTGGGATAACCACACCTGGCAGCTCAAAAACAGGCTCACTTCCCTGGAAGCAATCGAGAAGCACCTCGTCCTCACCAAGGAAGAGCGCTCTGGCATACTCCTTTCTGGCAAAAAGCTCGCCATGGCCATCACGCCTCACTTCTTTAACCTCATTGATAAGAATGACCCCGGCTGCCCTATTCGCAGGCAGATGATTCCTCGTATCGAAGAAACCCTCAGCGACCCCGCCGAAATGGTCGACCCATGCGGCGAAGACAGCCACATGCCAGTGCCAGGGCTCGTCCACCGCTACCCAGACCGCGTCCTCTTCCTCGTCACCGACCGCTGTGCTGCCTACTGCCGCTACTGCACACGCAGCCGCGTTGTATCAGGAGTCTCTGACCAGAAGCTCGAAACCCAATGGGAGCCCGCCTTCAAATACCTAGAGGAAAACCCACAGATCCGCGACGTCCTCATCTCAGGTGGCGACGCCCTACTCTTCTCAGACGCCCGACTTGAGAAAATCCTCTCACGCCTTCACGCCATCCCGCACATCCAATTCATCCGCATAGGCACTCGTATCCCCATCTTTCTCCCACAGCGCATCACAGAATCTCTCTGTAATATGCTCAAGAAATACCACCCCCTCTTCATCTCCATCCACACTAATCACCCGCGCGAACTCACCTCAGAAGTCCGCGACGCACTCGGCAGACTCGCCGATGCAGGTATCCCCATGGGGAACCAATCAGTATTGCTCAATGGAGTCAATGACAGCGTAGAGGTCCAAAAGGAACTCGTCCAAAAGCTCCTCATGTGCCGCGTAAAACCCTACTACCTCTACCAGTGCGACCTCATCGAAGGGTCCACCCACCTACGCACAAGCATAGACAAAGGCATCTCCATCATCGAAGGCCTACGTGGACACACCACCGGCTACGCCATCCCCCAATACGTCATCGACGGCCCAGGAGGAGGAGGAAAAATACCCATCAATCCTGACTACGTCATTCGCCATGATGACAACAGCATCACCCTCAGAAACTACGAAAACAAACAATTCAACTACCCCATCCAGCAACTGCCCAAAGTTAGCTCCCGACCAAGCTCTTAACCAAGAGCGTTTTGTCAAGCTAGGGGCCAAGCTAGGGGCCAAACTAGAGGCCGAACTAGGGGTCGAACTACTTGCAAAGAAACCATTGCTAAGAACAGCTTAAGTGTTCACCCTGCAGACGGTCGTGCTGAGCTCCCACCCAGAGCCTACAGCAGCGACATAGATCTACAGCCGCGCCACTCTCCCCACCCTTACTACTCACACCACTCTCACAATGGAATTAACACTTCTCGTCCTCGCCGCAGGTATGGGTAGCCGATACGGCAGCCTCAAGCAAATGGACCCGATGGGTCCACATGGAGAAACCGTCCTCGACTACTCCGTATACGACGCCATCCGCGCAGGATTCACCCGAGTCGTCTTCGTCATCCGAGAAGACTTCGCCGAAGCCTTCAACCAAGGCGTATGCTCACGCTTCCAAGACAAGATCAAAGTCGACTGCGTCTACCAAACCCTCGACGACCTCCCAGAGGGCTACAGCCTCCCAGAAGGACGCACCAAGCCATGGGGCACCAGCCACGCCATACGCGCTGCCCGCCACACCATCAAAGGCCCCTTCGCCGTAATTAATGCTGACGACTTCTACGGAGCAGACTCCTACCAGCAGATCGCCCAATATTTCCGCTCGCAGGAAACACCCTCCTCAGCAGACACCATCGACGCTACAGACATCCCTCACTACTGCATGGTAGGCTACCACCTAGCCAACACCCTATCTGACCACGGAGACGTCAATCGCGGCATCTGCGCTGACCAGTCTGAAAACCTCACTAGCGTCTCCGAAGTCACCCAAATTGCCCGCCAAGAAAACGGCCAAGTATGGGGGACCAACACCGAAGGCCAGCCCTGCCAAGTCCAAGAAGACGCCATCGTCTCCATGAACTTCTGGGGATTCACCCACGGCTTCTTCGACCACCTCGAAGACCACTTCCTCGACTTCATGCAGACCCAAGGCCAAGAAATGACCTCAGAGAGCTACATCCCAACGGCCGTCGACCAGCTCATCAGCACCGACAAAGCACACTGCAAGATCCTCAAAACCGACAGCTCATGGTTCGGCGTCACCTACCCAGACGACAAGGCCATCGTCGTAGCTAACATTCAGAAACTTATCGAAAGCGGCGTCTACCCCACACCCCTGCACTAAGGCTAAGGGACACACCAGACAGCTCACCATAAATAACACGATAAGCCGCCCCCCTACTCACCTAGTCCTCACTACCAAGATGACCACCCCAGCGACCGCGCTGCTTACCCTGCTAGCGCTCCTCACACTCAGCACACCTGCATGGGCACAAAACACTAGTGCAACTAGCCAGCAGCCAAAGGCCACCACAGAGGCCAAAACAACCGCCGAAGAAGACAGCACGCGTGTCGTCATCCTCGGCTACCACGACTTCTCATCGCAGAAAGAAGCCACTGAAATGCTCATCACCACAGATAGCTTCAGAATGCAGATGCAAGCCCTCAAAAACCTCCAGCTCAATGTCATCAGCATGGAAGACTTCATCGCATGGAAAAAAGGAGAAAAAGAAATCCCAGACAAATCCATCGTCATCACCATCGATGACGGCTGGAAATCTGTCTACACCGAAGCCTACCCCGTGCTCAAAGAATTCGGCTACCCATTCACCGTCTTCCTCTACACCAACTACATCGACGGAGGAGGAGCGGCCCTCACCACCGCCATGATCAAAGAAATGCAGAAAAACGGCTGCACCATCGGCAGTCACTCCATCTCCCACCCCTTCCCCTCCAAGGTCAAAAAAGAAAAAGCCAAAGGCCCAGAATCCTTCACCAAATACCTCCAGCACGAACTCGGCGACTCACGCAAGAAACTCAAAGCGAAATTCGGCACCCTCGTAAACAGCTACGCCTACCCCGGAGGCTTCGTCACCGACGAAATGCTCCCCGTAGCGAAGGAAAACGGCTACGACTGCATGTTCACCGTCCTCCCCGGTAAAACCAGACGCTCCAGCCCAGACCTCCTCCTCCCCCGCTACATCATCCTCGGCACCCACGACAATATCTTCCGCGACGCCACCACATTCAAAGCCACCGCCAACAGTGCCGCCAGTGACGGAGCCATCATCCAGACCAACATGCAGCCCGTCTCCCCGCAGCCCGGAGAAACCATCGACAACCGCCTCCCCCTCATCACCGTCGACCTCTCCAAAGTCGCCAACATCGACCCCGAAAATATCCTCATGAGCATCCCCGGCTACGGCAGAGTCCCAGCCAGCTACAACACCGACACCAAGACACTCTCATGGCAAGTCAACCGCAGACTCCGATCCCCCAGCTGCGAAGTCAGCGTGAAGTGGAAGACCACCGACGGCAGCAAATACAAACGCCCAATGACATGGGTCTTTAACATCGACCTCGAATCCTCCTACCAGTCCGCCCCACTGAAGTAGCCAAACAAGCTTGCAAATAGCGAGCCCATGACGCACTCCATTACTCAACAAAAGCACTCACAACGCACCCTCTCTCACCTCGAACTTCACCTACACCATGTTCTCATCACTCTCAGACAGCCTTGATAAAAGTTTCCGTAACCTCCGTGGAGTCGGCAAAATCTCTGAAAAAAACATCACCGACGCCCTCCGTGAAATCCGCCTCGCCCTCCTCGAAGCCGACGTCGAATTCGGAGTTGCCAAAGACTTCATCGCCAAGGTCAAGGAACAAGCCATGGGTGTCGACGTGCTCAAGTCCGTCAAGCCAGGAGAGCAGATTGTCAAAATCTTCAATGACGAGCTCACTGCCCTCCTCGGAGGCGACTCCAGCCCGCTAGATCTCAATGCCCCAGCCCACATCCTCCTCTGCGGACTCAATGGAGCTGGTAAAACCACCACCGCAGGAAAGCTCGCCCTACGCCTCCAGAAAGAAGGACGCCGCCCCCTCCTCATCGCCTGTGACCTCTACCGACCAGCAGCCGTCGACCAGCTCGCCACACTAGCAGCCCAGATCGACGTCCCCTGCTACAAGCCAGAAGCAGGCGAGAAAAACGTCCTCAAAGTCGCCAAAGACGCCATCCAATGGGCCAAAGACCAAAACGGCACCGTCATCATCTTCGACACCGCAGGACGCCAAGAAATCGACAACACCCTCGTCGCAGAGCTCAAAGAACTCCACGCCTTCATCAAACCCAGTGAAACACTCCTCGTCGCCGACTCAGCCACTGGACAGCAAGCCGTCTCAGTAGCCAAGCACTTCGACGAAGCCGTAGGACTCTCAGGCATCATACTCACCAAGCTCGACGGCGACGCCCGAGGAGGTGCTGCCCTCTCCATGCGAGCCATCACAGGCAAGCCCATCAAATTCATCGGTGAAGGCGAGAAAATGGAGCAGCTCAATGTCTTCCACCCAGAGCGTATGGCCAGCCGTATCCTCGGTATGGGAGATGTCGTCAGCATGGTCGAAACAGCCGCTGAAAACATCAACGAAGCCGACGCCATGCACGCCGCCAAGCGCATGCAATCTGGTAAATTCGACTTCAACGACTTCCTCCAGCAAATGAACATGCTCCGCAAGCTAGGCCCCCTCGACGGACTCCTAGGCATGCTACCGGGCTTCAATAAGATCAAAAAACAAATCCCCGCCGACGCATTCGACGAAGGCCGCATGAAGCGCATGGAAGCCATCGTCCTCTCCATGACACCCAAAGAACGCGCCACCCCACAGCTCATCAAAGGCACCCGCCGCAAGCGCATCGCCGCAGGCTCAGGAAATAGTGTCCTCGACGTCAACCGCTTCCTCAAGCAATTCCTTCAAATGCGCAAAATGATGGGCTCCAAAGGCAAGATGAAAGACATGATGAAGCAACTCGGAGTCATGGACGGCATGGGAGAGATGGGCGACATGGGAAACATGGACGAAATGATGAAAAAACTAGGCGGCGGAGGCGGAGGCAAATTCCCCAAAATGCCATTCTAGCATCGACTTAACCTCGCCCCCTCAAAAAACAGCGCCAACAACAAGTCCTCCCCCACATCAATCAACCAAGCCCGCTAGCCGACCAAACGGCCTAGCTAGCTGCGTGCCTACTTACCCAACGTAGGAAAATAACCCTAGGTAAAGTAACCCCAGGCAAACCTAAGCGGCATCCCCCTACCTAGCCAGCAGCTGCTTGGTATCATTAATACTCAGCCCCTGCTGCTCCTTCCAGTGGATCACATCAGGCTGCTTATACACTTCCCGCCTCACATCAGTCTGGTAATTACTCGGCTTATCCAAGTTACCAGCCCCCTGCTCTCGTGCAGTAGACGTGCCAAACACCCTCGTTAAGAACCCCTTCTTAGCCACCTTCGCCTCCTTACCCTGCGCGGCAGCACCCGCCTGATTACGCACAAACCAAGGCTCCTTCGAGTAATTTGCCGCCTGCTTGCGACCCGCAAAAGACTTCACATCATATGAGCTATTACCCCCCCAGCGCTTCTTACGATAAGACTTCTTAGAAAACTCACTACCCTGATAAGACGTGCCACCACCGAAGCTACTCTCAGCCTTACTCTCGAAGGAACTACGCTGATCAGACTCCACCTTAGGGCGACCCGCCTCATCCTTACCGATCTTAAAATTATGCTCATTACCAAAGAAGTCGGTATCCACCTTCCTCTTCGTCACAGTCCGCACCCTATTGAGCCCCGAGCAAGAGCACAGAGCGAAGCACACCCACCCAGCAAATAACAGCTGCAGCAATACATTAAAACGAATCATCATGGCGGGCGGGAAACTAAAGTCAAAAGCGAAGGCAAAGCTTGAAGCCAAAGAAAGACAACAACCAACGCACCAAAAACCTGCCACCAAACACAACATCCAGCAAGCCCCCATTTTTTAGCAATAGGACAAAAACACCTCAAGCTCAGCTCGACAGCCAAATCGGCGGTTCGGGTCTTTGCCCTGCGTAAAAACACCAATCAGCTCAATCAACTCAGAGCAAAAAAACAGCACTCCGTGACGCGAGTGGAAGATGTAAACAACGCGTGTGGTATCTCTCTTTGACAAACGCACACACTCGATAAACTCATCAGGGCGAAAAGCAGCGTGCTGTTGCAAATACTCTACCTCATTGCGCTCATTGTCATACTGCGTAGATTTGATCCGCTTCTCCAAATCCTTTAAAACTGTGGTATGAAACTCCAAGTCCATATTCGTGTCGTAATTGCCAAAGTCACCTAACGATAACTCCCCTGATTGATAAAGCTCAGTATTACCTCTTAAGGTCTTGATCTGATTGGAGACTACTTCCTGCAGCATATCCAAGCTAGTTAGAGGAATTGATAACTTTAGCGTTTTTACATCCATCACACAATAACTAGACACAAGCTCGCCCATCGTCTACGGACTATAAGTATCATTTTGTGCTATAATAGAACAAAACTAATCTAGCAAAATGTTTTATTGAAATGGATGAATACGGACACTGTAAATGTGTGTGGGCCAAATATCGCGCGTTTAAGATCGCAAGCGAAGCCACCCCTCACGCAAGAATCCCTAGCTGCAAAAATGCAGACACTCGGAGCTGAGCTTGATCGAGCTACTATAGCTAAGATTGAAACTCAAAAACGCAAAGTCTTTGATACTGAAATCATCCTCTTCGCCAAGGCGCTTAATGTTTCACCTCAATCACTTCTCAACAAGTGAAGCGCTACTACTACGCCGCTAGTATATCCGACTTCCTAAAAGAGGCTAGCCCGTCTATCATAGGTAAACTAAGTGACTCCAATGTATTTGAGCTAACTCTCGAGCAGAAAAATGCGTGGTCAGAACAGATCAAGGTTCTCAAAGCGTCTTTGAGCAAAGACCTCAGTGCTCACATCTTCTTCGAATACACCATTCCCAGAATGGGTAAGAGGTGCGACTGTATTCTAATAGCAGGTAGCAAGATTATCATCCTCGAGTTTAAAGCGGGCTCTTCGAGATATACAAACCAAGATAAAAACCAAGCTCTCGACTACGCTCTCGACCTCAAAAATTTTCATAAACAGAGCCATGATAAACAAATCATTCCCATACTTGTTGCCACAAGAGCGGACAATAAAGCCCAAGACTCAATAGTCTATAGTCATGACCAAGTAAGCCAATGCCTCGTTGCCAACTCAAACACATTGACTTCCACCATAGTAACGATACTTAAACAAGAGAACGAGACAGGCATCATTGATGTACAGAAATGGACTGATTCCCCATATCAACCAACTCCAACTATCATAGAAGCGGCCAAAGCCCTCTATAAAGATCATAGCGTTGAAAACATTTCGAGAAAAGGTGCCAGTGGGGCAAATTTAGACTGCACCGCGCGATTTATTGATCAGGTTATTACTCGCTCTAAAGCCAATCATTCTAAATCGATTTGCTTCATCACAGGCGTGCCAGGAGCAGGTAAAACACTCGCGGGCTTAAACATTGCCACAGAGTGTAATCAAACGGATAAAAAAGAACATGCGGTGTTCCTCTCAGGTAATGGTCCTCTGGTGAGCGTGCTCAAAGAGGCGCTAGCAACAGATAAGAAACACAATGACCATGCGGCAGGTCTTCAAACTACACTCACTGAGGCCAGACGAGAAACCTCAACCTTTATTCAGAACATACACCACTTTAGGGATGATCATTTAAAGAACGATGAAGCACCCGTTGAGCAAGTAGTCATCTTCGATGAGGCTCAAAGAGCATGGACAGCACAGAAAGCTTCTAAATTCCTGCGTGAGAAGAGAGGTATTGCAGACTTCAATCAATCAGAGCCAAGCTTCCTGCTTAACATCATGGATAAGCACCAAGACTGGTGCGTTGTCGTCGCGCTAATAGGAGGAGGCCAAGAGATTAATGATGGCGAGGCAGGTCTCCCAGAGTGGCTCCATGCGCTCAAAGAATTAGGCGACGACTGGACTACCTATTACTCCCCCGATCTAAATACTGATGAATATACCAGAGGTAGCCAGCTTTCTGAACTACTCCCTCCCAATGCTCAAAAAAGTGCTGACCTTCACCTATCGATTTGTATTCGTTCCTTCAGAGCTAAAAGTGTTTCAGCATTCGTCAACTGTCTGATTTCAAACAACCCGATCGAAGCAGAACAAATCATCTCTAACTCGCTGAGTAAATTTCCAATCTACATTACTCGCAATATAGATACGGCAAAAAAATGGATCACTCAAAAACAGCGGGGCTCTGAAAGAATGGGCTTAATAGCCTCTGCTGGTGCTAAAAGGTTAGTCCCACACGGTATCCATATGAAGGTGGCTATCGAAGCGGAGAATTGGTTCCTAGCTGATGAGGATGATATCCGCTCAAGTAACTTCTTAGAATCAGCTGCTAGTCAGTTTGATGTTCAAGGCCTTGAAGTCGACTGGGCTCTAGTCTGCTGGGATGCTGACCTCAGACGCGAGGAGTGGTAGTGTAACAATTTGTCTGTAAGTTCGTCAAAACCCACTCTCAGCCCCTAGGTCGGAGGTGGAGCGTAGCGGAACCGGAGGCCTAGGGGCTAGGAGTGCCAATTTT
>JALZUH010000017.1 GCA_023301645.1 Akkermansiaceae bacterium | reverse complement strand
GAGATGGTAAACTCCTTACAAATCTGAGTGATCGATTTGGAGTTGCTTAAGAAGTAGTCGATGACTTCCTTTTTGAATTCTTCACTATGACGGCGGTATATCTTTTTCATGTTTGGTTTCCTTGGTTGATTGTTATCAATTAGGAGAACCGCTGGCTAGGATTTTGGGGAAGCTCACAACTTCCGGAATGTCTGTGTCCTTTCCTCTCTCGAGTGAAAAAGGTGGCGATAAAAAATTCGTGCAGCATATTCAAGCCAAGATGGCAGAGATGCAGGCAGAATAGCAAAGTAAGTCAGAGTAGCGTTGAGCCTTGCAACTTCGGGCCGCTACCTGCAGCAGCACAACCCATGCGCTCTCGCTTAGCACACGCACTAAGACCTCTAGCCAAGCTCGGCATTCATCACTCAGCATTCATATCCCTGCCTATCTTAACTATTCACTCCGAACGCTTTCACTAGTGGCGTTGCCGCTGAAGCTAGCATGGATATCTGCGGTTAGCATCATTCGGTCTAGGTGTAGACTCGCTAGCTAGCTGCATGCAATTTAATCTTTCGAAGTGGGTATGCTCTGACAGAGCTTCTTTCAAAAACGCTTACTCATGCATTAAGTTGGTATTGATGTAGGTGGCCCGATCAATAAGATAGTTTTCCCCTATGAATTTAAATTTAGAGTTGCGGTTTCTCTTATTAATAGCATGGTGGCTGCCCCGACTTCTGTAGATGATGTGGGGAACCCATTCGAACCAACAAAGGAGCACAATATCGCAGGTAGACCAAAAAGAGCAGGAGGAGGCGGACGCCGCCGCAATAGACATAATTACGGACCTAAAACGAGAAAAGATGATGGCCGCGAGGACAATGTCTTGGAAGTGGAGGGTTCAATCGTATCTGTGCTAGCAGGCACAATGTTTAAGGTTGCTCTTCCTAGCGGTCACGAAGTGCTCGCTCATATTTCTGGTAAAATGCGTAAGCGCTTTATCCGTTTGGTAGTCGGTGACCGAGTGAAGATGGAAATGTCTCCCTACGACACGACCAAGGCCCGTATTATCTTCCGCTTAGGTTAGTGCTCATTAATGAGCAGGGCTCGTTGTGATGGCTCTGCTTTTTTCGATAGGCTAATTGCACAATATTCTCTGATCTCTTTATTTGATCCTAAGTGGCTGAGTCAGTATTAGTTGGGTGTTGATACTCATTACTAGCTTCTTCTTATTTTTCTCTAAGTAAACTTCATTCTATCTCATGCTTCATTTCTATGCATATAAAGGCTGTGACAGCTGCCGTAAGGCGCGTAAGTGGATGCAGGAGAACGCGATTGAATTCGAGGAGCTCGCCATTCGCGATACGCCACCTAGCCTACAAGAGCTAGCGTTTGCATTGCAGTCCCAAGGTAGCCTTAAGCCTCTTTTTAATTCATCAGGTATGGATTATAGAAGTATGGGCATGAAGGATAAGCTACCTACTCTCAGTGATGATGAGGCACTAGAGCTGCTCTCTACTCACGGTAATCTCATCAAGCGCCCTTTTATCATTGATCAAGATAAGGGTATTCATCTTACTGGCTTTAAGGAGGCTGTGTGGAGTGATACATTGCTTGGCTAGAACTGCTGTAACTTCCCCCACTAAGGTCGATAAGCGACTCATCAGATAATGTTATTTTTCGAAACATGGCAACAGGCCTTCCTATCCGCTCTGGTGGTCGTGGTCTTTGTTTCCTTTGTTAAGGAGTGGATCTCAGCTGAGCTTGTCGCTCTCTCTGCCCTCATTGCATGCGTTTTTTCTGGGGTGCTAAGCACAAATCCTGAGGATCCTTATAATGCGCTCAAGGTGTTCTCCCACCCTGCCCCCATCACGGTGGCTTGTATGTTTATTCTAAGTGCCGCCCTCGAGCGCACTGGTGTGATTGAGTCATTGGGTTCATGGTTTGAGAAGCTTGCAGGTGATTCTCCTTTTCGCGTGCTGCTGGTGATGATGACTATGGTGGCTGTGCTTTCGGGATTTGTTAATAATACCCCTGTCGTTGTGGTGTTTATGCCTATTGTCCTTGGCCTATGTAGGAAGCGTGACTTGATGGCTTCTAAATACCTCATCCCGCTGTCCTACGCGGCGATCGTGGGTGGCACCATGACTATTATCGGAACATCGACCAATCTCATTGCCGTAGGTATGGCTCAGAAGGAGGGAATTACGAGCTTGGGAATGTTTTCCATTACTCCTCTGGGATTAGTTTTTGTCGCTGTTGCCTTTATCTACATGCTCACTATCGGTAAGAAGCTACTCCCCGAAAGACTAACATTAGCGACACTCATTGATAATGAAACTAGCCGTGAATTCATCACTCACGCCTTCGTTAGTGAGGGCTCCGAGCTCGATAACGCGCCATACCCCGAGTCATCTCTGGCAAAAATGCGTAAGGCGCGTGTTCTTGAGGTGCTACGTGATGGGCGCAGGGTGAGGGATAAGCTGAAGGATGTGACCTTTAAGGCGGGTGATGAAATTGTCTTTAAGGGCGCACTTGAGGGGGTCATGGGTATTACTAATACCGAGGGTATCGATGTGCGGGGCAATGCAGCTCGCGGGCTAGAGGCTATCCGCACCGAGTCGGCCTTACTCATGGAGGGCATTCTCGGCCCTGAGTCTAATATGGTAGGACAGAGCCTCAAGGAGCTTAATTTCCGCCAGCGCTTTGGCGTGCTTATCTTGGCGGTTCACCGCAGGGGTAAAAATCTACAAGAGCGCTTCGAGGATGAGAAGCTCACCTTTGGTGACACCTTACTTGTGCAGGGACCTGCTAAGAAGATACGAGAGCTTTTCCGCCAGAAGGACTTCATTAACCTCACTGAGCCAACACAGTCGATTTTCCGAATCAAAAAAGCGCCTATTGCCATCGTCGCCCTTCTCATATTTATGATCTTTGGCGCGCTATCTGGTCGCCTTGGCATCCCTGAGATTCCGATCGTCCAGCTCGCTCTCGCGTCAGCATTGCTGGTGCTCATTACTCGCTGTGTCGAGCCTCATGAGGCTTATCGAGCGATCGAGTGGAAGGTGGTCTTCATGATCTTTGGCATGCTTGGTCTCGGTATGGCTATTGAGCGCTCTGGCCTTGCCCAGCTCATCGCTAATGGCTTGACCCAGGAGCTAGGGATCACAAGTCCTCTTATCATGCTCTCGCTCATGTATCTGCTCTCAGCGGTGCTGACAGAGATTATTTCCAATAATGCAGTGGCGGTCTTACTCACCCCGCTAACGATCATTGTCGCTCAGACTCTGGGTGTGAGTCCTGTGCCTTTTGTCGTGGCGGTAATGTTTGGCTCATCAGCTAGCTTTTCGACTCCTATTGGATACCAAACAAATACCTTCGTCTATGGTGCAGGTGGTTATAAGTTTGGCGATTTCTTCAAGGTGGGTTTCCCTCTTGCCGTTATCCTCTGGCTGGTCGCGTCGTTTCTCATCCCTAAGTTCTTCCCTTTCTAGAGGGTTGAGATAAGACTCAGCGCCAATCTTGCCTGGGGTATCTCCCTGCAAGGTCCTTTTTCATCTGAGGGTAGCCCCTCTCCCAGAATCCAGCTAGGTCATCTGTCACTTGCCATGCTCGCTGATTAGGAGCTAGCAGGTGGACGAGTAGCTTCACTCTTCCCTGTGCGATCTCAGGCAGCTCAATAACGTCGTAGAGTAGCTGCATCTTCATCGCGATGTATGGGGCTCCATCTTGGCTGTATTTCACTTTTGCCTTTCTGCCATTACTCAGGGCTACTTCAAGTGGCGCATAGGCATTAAGCACTTCTATCTGGCTTTGTGAGAGCCATTTATGAAGCACTGGCATCACTTCCTTGTTCTTTATTTCCTTGTAGGATTTCGCACCTTGGCAGAGCTCTTCTAGCACCATGAGCTTGTCATCCTCGCTGAATCCGGGGAGTTCTAGCTCAGGCATCCATTCGGTGAGATTAACCAGTCGCGCTATCCATCGCTCCACGGTCTGATCCCAGCTATTGAGCTTCAGCTCACCAGCGGCAATTCTCTCGGCTAGTAGTCGCGCCGCTTCTTGTGCTGGTGGCACTCCACCTTCTTTTGACTGTAATACTAAATCGCGAAATCGTAGTTCGCGCTTATTGATAACTCTGCGAGACAGAGGGTCGTAACTAGCTCCGTCTAGCTCGATAAAGTCATCGCTAAAATGCTCTCGTAAGTGGTCTAGATCGATGGCTACGCAGCGATTTAAATAAAGTGCGATCTCCTTACCTTCGACTTCGGTCATTTCTGTGGCGATAAAGACTTCTGCATCCTTCACCGCTGTGTCCGATCCTATTTGGCCTCGGCGACCACCCACAATACGGGCAGCTAGTGTCGACTCACTAAGGCGCATGGCAAGTCTGTCGCTGAAGGCGGCAAGCATCGCAAGGCTAATGCTATTCTGCTTAGCTTCAAAATCGGTCTCGCGCCAGCTTAGCCCCATGCGAGTGGACAGTCGCTTGAGCTGCTGTAGTGACTGGTCTAGCTCACGGGCTCCTCGAGCTAGGATGCCCGAGTCCGCACAGCGGCGAGGGTCATAGCCCATATCACGAGCTACCTGAAAGGCTCGCCACTCAGCTATAAAGTCGAGCCGATCCGAGTGTTCTGTAAATTCTTGTCTACCACTTTTACCACGGCCTCCCTTACCGCTCCCTTTGACAAAAACGCCTTCCCCCTGAACGGCTGCGGCAATAAAACCTACCTCAGCGACACAGTCGAGCTCTTGTCCTGCCAGTAGTAATCTAGAGTAGCGAGGATGCAGGGCAAACTTTGCCATTTCATAACCACTCTCAGTCATGGCTCCTGAATCATCGGTAGCGCCAAGCTGCTGTAGTAACTTCTCCCCCACTGCTAGGCTTTCTTTCCTAGGAGAATCCAGCCAGCGAAAAGCCTCTACCTTAGGGACACCGGATGCCTTCAGCGAGAGAATCGTCTCAGCTAGGTCAACTCGGTGCATCTCTGGCAGCTCAAAGGGATCTCTCCTGCCGTGATCGGCTTCACTCCAGAGGCGAATACACCGGCCTTCAGCTGTCCTTCCAGCACGTCCAGCGCGCTGATCGGCCGATGCTTGTGAGACTTTCTCTATCATCAGCGTATCAATACCGCGCACCGTGTCATAGCGAGAAACTCTTGCTAGTCCCGCATCGATGACTGTCCGCACGCCGTCAATTGTCAGTGAGGTCTCTGCCACATTGGTAGAGACAATGATACGAGGCTTACTGCCTGCCGCCCCTTGATTCATGGGTGCAATTGCTCTTTCCTGTAGCTCTGGTGATAGTCCGCTATAGAGAGGTAAGACATCCCAGCCCGCAGACCAGTGAGCACGCTCGATGAGCTCAATACTACGGCGAATCTCATGCACGCCGGGCAAGAAAATAAGTAGGTGACCAGCATCCTCACGCATGCTTGCCTCACGAGCTGCTTCTGCCACTCTGTCCCATATTTTTAACGGTTGGCGACTATTTCTAGTAAGCTGCTGTCCATTTCCGCGATAGCTGATCTCCACTGGAAATGTCCGCCCCTCAGCCTCAAGGATCGCACAAGGCTCTAGATAGTCCTTTAGCCCAGCCACTTCTAGTGTGGCCGACATGACTACGATCTTCAGCTCTGCTCGCAAGGTCTCCTGCAGCTCAAGGCATCTAGCCAATGCGATGTCACTAGCGATTCGACGCTCATGAAACTCGTCAAACACAACTGCCCCGACATGAGATAGCTCAGGGTCGTCTTGGAGCCACCTTTGTAAAATACCGTCGGTGACATAGACAATGCGTGTCTTTTGGTTCATGCAGTTTTCAAACCTCACGACATGCCCGACTTCATCACCATGGCGGACTTTTCGCAATGACGCGACATGTCGAGAGAGCATGCGGGCGGCAATCCTTCTAGGCTGAACGACCACGATCAAGCCCTCAACACCGCCATCAAGTAGCATTTGCGGCACGCAGGTAGACTTACCAGAACCAGTAGCTGCCCTAAGTAATAGCCTGCCTAGATCACCAATGGCATCGATGATCTCAGCTCTCAGTGAGAGGACGGGTAATGTAGGTCGCGATGACATGGGTCTTAAATAGTCTCAGCATTTAACTCCGAGAGTAAATCTCTCCCACTTATAGCACTGAGCATCTCAAGTTCACTGGCCAATACAGCAGAGGCCTTCTCTCCCTCTTCATCAGGCCTGCCACAGTGCGTGCAGGAAGCAAATCCTGGGTAAGCCTCTGGATCCGCTGTCGACTTCTGAGGATCATTCTCAGGAGATACTAGGGTCACTACCGAGCGCGAGCGTTGGCGTGACTCAGGAAGAATCACAATAGGGTGAATCCAGCAGGTCAGGGGCTTATCATACCACGGCAAGTGCCCTAGCTCCATCGATAGGCGCTGAATACCGCAGCGTCCCTCACGATCAAGAAACACGCAGCGAGTCCGTGGGAAATGTAGCGGGTAATCCTTAGCAAGTTCATCTGGCTCAGCGATACGGGTCGCGGTTTTTAGCGATCGGCCGCCACGAACAGAAATAATAGGCTCTGAGGGTAAACTCAGCCCGTAGCTAGATAGTTTCTCGCCATAATCAGCAAGTAGTCGCTCTACCCCATCAGACTCCTCTTTGGACAAATAAACGCCGTCATGACAGCACGTTGCACAGCAGCGGGAAAGCTCACATGCCTTCAGCTTTGCAGCAAATGCATCATGATCGAGTAGAGCCTCTCGCACCTGCTGGGCTAATACCTTGGCTGTTTCCTTGTAAGCGGTAACTGACATTAAAAAATACATACATGACAACGCCCTCCCCCGCCGTTAAAAAATTCATTTTAATGACCCTCATAATTACCACTGAGTATGATTAGACTCTGTAATGATCTGCCCAAATTTTCATATCGCCTTTTAAACTACATACCAAGACTCTTCGCCCTTCATCTTGCTTTAGAAAAATATCGGCCACCACAGCCTCGACTTGATTACGCCAAGTATACACACGGCTCCCATCCTCCGCCTCGATTCCCCTATCGGCATTTAGATCGAGGACAAGACCTTTAATCACGGGTATCTTAGCTTCCCTATCTAGTGATAGATGAGGTTTCATGGCAGAGGCATTATAAAATTGTTGCGCAGCCCTAAAAAAGACTCTGATAAGAGTGACAATTATCATAAAATCGAATGTCATACTTGTGTATTAGATTTAACTTGCTATTTAGATTTCACGGATATGTTAATAAATGACGAAAACTAGCAGCTTGATAAAATTGATATAAAACTGAAACAATATGGCGAAATTAAAAAATTATTCAAAAAT
>JALZUH010000016.1 GCA_023301645.1 Akkermansiaceae bacterium | reverse complement strand
CGCCGATGAACTATCGATTGCGAGTCTTGGGCCAGAGCATCAGAGCATAGCGGCGCTTGATGAGCTGAAAAAAGAAATCATCGAAGACCCCGGCGAAATTCTTGAGGACAAGACTGTTTCTGCTGAGACACACTCTTGGCGTATTTTCCCTTATACAGGTGCTGTATCAGGTAGTGAGATAGCCACTGCGGTGGTCATGTCTCGTAAGCACGATGAATCAATGCGACTTTTCCGTGAGATTGGTGAGGCTCGCAACCTACCGATTGTCACTGCGGTGCTCAGTGCGCCCATCTGTGCCGTGGCTTCGATGCCATGGTTCTCGGAGGTGAATGAGAGCGGCATGATTGGTGTCTACAGCTACAGGGCATTCACCCTGCTTGCATTTTTTAATCCCGAAGGTGACCTCATGATGCTGCGCAATATGCCGCACGCAGCAGGCCGCGATTACCCTTCTAATATAGGCTCTGCCATCACAGCGACTTCGAGTGCCTTTGAGCTAGAGTCCCCGCAGATCAATGTCATCTCGATGCTTAATCACGATGTCACAGGCTTGATCGAAAAAATTCAGAAGAGCATCAAGAACTCGGAAATCATGCTCATAGATGCCCGTGAGATCCTTATCAGTCAGGGTTTGCCATCTGATATACCCCTCGAGATGCTGGTAGCGACAAATGATTTTGATATAGCTAGTTCCTCACTGGCCAATAATGCGACCTTCCGTGATTTACAGGAGGACAAGTGGCACTTACAGGAATTCGTCAAGCCCCAATCAGAGGAGACGGCTATGTTCCCTGCACAGGGTGATATGAAACTGCTGAAGCTCAGTAAAATCATCACTCGTCTTGGTGCTTTAGCGACAGTGCTTATGGTAGCATGGGGTGCATTTAGTATCTGGAAGAAAAGTAATACCGAAGCTTGGAAGTGTGAGCCTGCTACTGGGCAGGCAGAAAGAATGACGATGCAGAAAGAGCTCAATGACTTCAGGCATTATAAAAGCATCTTAACCGATCGATCTAAGATGTGGGTAACCATGGAGCTTATTACTAAAGTAGCTCCTGATCATTCAGCTATTTTCCTCAAGGATGTAAATCATATCGTCGACCAAGTGATCGTAAAAAAAGGGAGGAAAATAGGGCTGAAAAAAACGTGGGTGATCAATGGCTTCACCGATGAAGCAGGTCTAAGTTATCTTGAATCAATAAGCACATTAGCTAGCATTAAAAAGGTGTTTAATAGCGTTGCTGCCGCGACAGGTAACGAGGTTTTTAACGCAGATGTTAAAGGGCGTTCGGTTAGCATTGAGATGAATAATACGTCGAATACGAGCTACGGCCGAGGTGGCTCAAATACTGTGGGTAATAATTCGCCATTGGCATTCAGCATTAATATTACGCAAATTCTACCTACTACCGACGAGGTAGCGTATGCTGTTGGAAGCGGTAAGTAAGAAGTAGTTTATTAATTTAAAGAGATGAATAACCAATATAAAAAAGCTATTCTATTACTGGGCATCGTTTTGCCAGTAATTATTATCGGTATTGTAATGATAGTCGTCATTACTAAAATCAAATCATTTGATACCGAATACACGAAGAAATGCGCCGTCTACGAAACTTTCAAAATGGATGAGATAAACTCTCGTCAAATGAAGAGTATGGTAGCCAAGAATTCAGAAAACCTCACCCGCTGGAAGTCACTGGTAGGTGATGAAACCAGAGGCTCCATTATTCAGAAGCTCAATGATATTCAGTCTCAGTATGACAGGGCAGACATAAAGAAAATCTCGCAAAACTGGAGTAATAACAGCAGTGGGATCGGTCTAGATGCAGCACAGCCAGCTAGCCAGCTGAAGATGTCATTTGTCGGCACCTACAGAGCGATGCAGCTTTCCATGCTCGAATTTGAGACAGAATTACCGTCACTCCAGCTTGATTCGGTAAACATGAAGCCTCTTGGTGGTGGGAATCTCATCTCATTTGATACAACATTTACATTATGGACCAAACAATAAAAATATTGATCCTCGGCATTCTATCAGCCGTCTCGATACAGGCTCAAGAAGATGTGTCGAAAGCTGATGTAGCGTCTGCGGCGAAGGCTGAGCTATCGGCGGAGTCTTCAGCTTTAGGTGATGAGTCCCGCAGTGAATGGCTAGCTGAGATGAAATCAAAGCTCCCAATGGTAGCCCGTGAGATTGGTCCATTCGGTCTACATCAAATAAGGTCACTGAAGCCTGTTGTGGCGCAGCAGCAAGACACTCCTGCAGCAAAAGATGAAGCCTTCAGTGATGCCATAGACGCGATTAAGGTAAATGCTGTAATTGCTCCTGTTAAGTTCATTATCGGTGCACGTGAATTCCGTGTTGGAGACCGATTCCCGATTGCTAGGCAAGGCCGAACATTTAAGGTAAAGGTGATATCTGTTAAATCTTCTGGTATCACCTTACAAAATATTGATAGTAAAGAACTCGCCCTTAAGTCTCTGACAAAGCTGCCTGCCGGTATGACATCAGGCTCAGACATGGGTGATATCAAAGGTGTGCAACGCTCCGGTGGACAAACCGCAAAGCCATTGACCTTAGAATAACTAGCTACAGAATTATTTAATACACAGATTAGTCTTAGCTATAGACTTAGAGCCCCCTCAAACACATAATTAACATTCATATGAAAAAAACAATCATCGCACTATTTAGTGGCTTGCACATGATGCATTTTGCCGTAGCGCAAACAGGCACCGAGCCTGGAAACACCCCTGCTAATATTGGCCAGACCAGTGAGGTCGCAATTGGTGGAGCTGCTGTCAGTGCTGACAATGTTGCAGCAGCTGTGGCTGAAGTCCCCGAGCCACTCTTTGAAGATCCTAATGAGAACTTACCGGCTGTCGATGCTCCAGCACTAGATCTTGACGAACCTGTAAATGCAGAGGGCGACTTAGCTGCTCCATTGGAAGATGAAGATGGGGGGTTCTTGATCACTGATGCTAATATTAATGATATTTTTCAGTTACTTGCAAGAAAAGCAGAGAAGCAATATTTCCACAACAATCAGCTTAACACAGATCAGTATAAGGTAACGGGTCACCTCAATGGTGATACCAGCCCACTGAAGCAAATGGAGGAACTTGCCTTTCAGTATGGACTTAGCATGTATGTGAAGGGGAACACCGTCTACGCGATGCTTCCCAATCAGCTTGAGAAGCTACCTGCAAAAGAGTGGACTTATTCACTGAATTATCTGCGCCCATCAGATATAGAGCAAATAAGAGCCTTGATAACGCCACTACTCTCACCGGGCAGAGGCATTGTAAACTATGAACCGAAGACCAATACGATCATCGTGATCGATACCATGCGCCACATCGAAATGGTTCAGACCTTCTTAAGAAAGGTTGACCAACCTAAGGGGCAGGTCGTCATCGAAGTGAAGATACTTAATGTTAATAGCTCTGCAGGTCAATCAACGGGTGTTAACTGGCAAGGGACACTGGGTAGGGAAAGTGTTACTGGTCTTGATGCGGTTGATGTTTCTGTAACTAGAGATCTATCGAGTATCTTTGGCTTAGGTGGCACAGCAGCAGCTTCTAACCTCATCTTGAATACAGCGCAGGTGAGTGGCGTGATCACCGCTCTTAATGACGCTAA
>JALZUH010000015.1 GCA_023301645.1 Akkermansiaceae bacterium | reverse complement strand
AAGGACCCTACTAATCATGAGGCGTGGCTAGCTCAGGCGATGGTCTATCAGAAGAATCTAGAGCAGCCTAAGTCTGCCATGCAGACCTACCAGAGAGCACTTCAGAGCTATGACTGGAAAGATGACCAGAAGGCATTTTTCATGTCGCGCATGGCTGACATTCAGCTCAATGAGCTCGATACACCGACTGAGGCTGCCAGTTTATTCCAAGAGATCATTGATCTATTCCCTAATACTCGTCATTCTGCTAATGCAATGCACCAACTCAATTCTTTGAATTGAGTCATTATTCAATCGTTTGATTTCTTATTTCTTAATACCCCCATATGAAAGAACCCAACAGACCATTTGTTATCATCTTGTCCATACTCCTTGGACTACTCTGCATTTCCATCCCAATCATGATTCCAGCTTTCAAGCTAAAGATCATCAGCTGGATCGATCCCAATGAAAGCCTCTCTGAATACGCACACACCACCTATCACCTTTTATGGCTATTGTGCTACCTACTGGGGACCTCAATAGGCGTGATCCTCATTGGCTTCGGCGCGCTTCGCATCCTTAGACTGGTCAAGAAAGAGAATTACCGCGTGCAGCTTGATTAACGATATACTCGTTCAAACAAGCTCCTCTCAGTAACACTTAGCAGTGGTGCCGATCATTGACACCACTGAGCAGAGTTCACTGCCTCACTACTACGACTTCTTCTTGGCTGCTTTTTTGGCAGTCTTTTTCGCGGCTTTTTTGGCCGTTTTCTTCGCTGCACGTGGCTCAAACTCAAAGCCGATCTTACCAGATTCGAGTTCAAAGGTGAGGTAGGCGGTAAATGCTCGCTTAGTGCGCTTGGACACGAACCCAGGAAGAAGGTCAGTCTTACCCTTTTCAATCAGCTTGATACCTTGCTCTGAAGGAAGCTCTAGCTGTAGGATCGTGCGCGAGATGCGGATACCCTCTGGGTTATCTTTATTGGTAATGGCAGGCACATACCATGCTTTGGCAGTTTCGTAGATTTTAACACTTTTACCACTCGGTGTGGTTACAGTAGCTACGACTTGATCTTCAGTGAGCTCGTCGCGCTCGTTTTCTCCGTTGTCGAAGACAAATCCTACTTTCCACTTACCTAGCTTGCCTGTTTTAGAAACCTCTTGTTTGAGCTCAAGTCCAGCTTCGAACGGGCGATTGAATCGTGATTTGAAGTCTTCTAGTGGGCCGACAAATTTCTTCTCTAGGAGGTCACGCATTTCAGCCTCCGTGATGAAGCGCGATGCGATGTATTTGTTCGTTCTAAATCCACACTCTGGGTCATAGCACTCATAGGTGGCGTCGGTAGTCTTTAGCTTACTCGCTTGGCAGTTCGGGCATGTTGCCTCGAGCTCTGGAAATACTTTGCTCTGCAAGGTCGCAGTGTAGGCCTTTGCCTTATTGACGATGTCAGAGGTGAAATCAATGATCTCCTTCATGAAGACACCACGACTTAGATTGCCCTGCTCCATTTGCACCAGCTTGCTTTCCCAGTCACCTGTCATTGACGGTGAGGCCAGTGCCTGAATACCGAGCTCTTCTGTAATCTCGATGAGACCTAGACCTCGACGAGTGACGAGGATATCTCTGCCATCGCGCTCGATATATTTCTGGCGAATGAGGCCCTCAATCGTGGCTGCACGTGTAGCCGGTGTTCCCAGCCCTCGCTCGGACATGGCTTCACGTAGCTCTTCGTCGTCGATGAGCTTACCCGCACCTTCCATGGCAGATAGAAGAGTGGCTTCGTTAAATCTAGCTGGTGGCTTGGTCTCCTCGTGCTTGACTTCGATGGCAGTGACTTGTGCTGATTCGCCTTCTGAGACGGCACATAGCTCATCTTTTCCTGCTGCTACACCTGGCTGGCGTCCATAGACTGCGAGCCAGCCTGGGCTGACGAGGATCTTACCTGTGGTGAGGAATGAATCGGTGATATCACCTGTCTGCACGTCAGTGATACGGCGGGTATTGAGAAACTCAGCCGATGGGTAAAATACGGCTAGGAACCTTTTGGTCACGAGATCAAACAACTTCGCAGCTGCTTCATCCATTTTGACAAATCGCCCAGTAGGAATGATGGCGAAGTGATCTGAGATTTTTGCGTTATTGAATACACGCTTCGAGGGAACAATGAGGTTCTCTTTGACGGCGTGCTTGGCATGCTTCCCAAGTTCTCCTCCTTGCTCAGCAATAGAGTCGACTGTGCTTTTGACATTAGGCAGGTAGTCTTCTGGCAGGTAGCGAGAGTCTGTTCTCGGGTAGGTGAGCATCTTGTATTTCTCGTAGAGTGCCTGTGCCACCTGAAGGGTGCGTTTGGCAGAGAAACCATACCTTGATGAAGCTTCACGCTGAAGGGTAGTAAGATCGTAGAGCTGAGGGGAAGCCTGCTTGCTTGGCTTCTGAGTCTCAGTCACAGTGCCTGCCTTGCCTTCACAGCGAGCGGCGACGGCTTCAGCGTCTTCTTTTTTCCAAATACGCTCAGCACGCGAATGCGGGTGCTGCGGGTCTTTTTTCCACGATGGGTTAAACCACTTACCAAGATAGTCACCCTTTGCTACTGAGAAGTCGGCGTGCACTTCGGCATATGGCTCTGAGATAAATTCACGAATCTCCATCTCGCGCTTGGCAAGGATGGCTAATGTCGGTGTCTGCACACGTCCAGCTGCGGTGATATTAAACCCACCGTGACGTGAGCGGAAACAGGTGAGAGCACGGGTGGAATTCAGCCCGACTAGCCAGTCTGATTCCGAGCGGCACTTCGCAGCATCGGCGAGATCCTTCATCTGCTCATCACTGCGTAGCGATGACCATGCCTTAAGGATGGAGTCCTGCGTCATGGACTGCATCCAGAGACGTTTTACGGGCTTGGTTACCTTACCTAGCTCAAGAATGTAGCGGAAGATGAGTTCTCCCTCCCGGCCCGCATCGCAGGCATTAACGATGGTGTCGATGTCCTTACGACGCGCTAGGCGGAGGACTTGCTTAAGACGCGTTTCAGATTGCTCGATGGGCTGGAGCTGGAAGGTCTTAGGAATCGCCGGCAGAACATCGAAGTTCCACGGCAGATTCTTAGGCTGACCATTCTTACCAAGTGGCCCCATCGGCATCTTGAGCTCGACGAGGTGGCCCACCGCTGAGGTGATCACATGGCTATCGTTTTCAAAATAAATATCACGCCCTTTTCCCTTTTTTTCGAACTTCCCTACTCCGGGAGCTTTGGCAAGTGCAGTGGAGAGATCAGTCGCCACCGAGGGCTTCTCCGCAATAATCAAGGTCTTTGGCATGTAAGCTGGACTAGACAGGGAAACTGCACTTGAAAAGGTTAATTTTTATTTTAATCAATAATAGTGATTTATTTGAGTGTCACTTTGAAGCCTGTAACAAGTGCTTTAGGAAGTGCCTTTGGAAGGCTAATTGCTAAGCCCTCAGCTGATCGGCTCCACTGCACTTTCTCATCACTACCCATGAGCTCGATATTGGCGATCTCTTTAGTGAGTTTGCCACCTGTAGCCAGTGTTTTGACAAGGATATCTTGAGTTGGAGGGGCTAGCAGGAAGGTGTAGAGAACTCCGTCTTTGGTGGTAAAGCGAATGTCTTGCTGTGAGTAAATTTTCTTATTCTCACCCTGACGTCCGTCTTTAATAGCTAGTGGACCTTCTCCATAAACTTCCCATGGACGAGTATCGTAGATGCCTTCATTATTGATTTTCAAGAAATCACCAAATGCATCGAGATATGCTTTTTGATTATCAGGAATAACACCATCTCCTGTGAGGGCGATATTGAGCATCACAACACCATTTTTACTAATCGCGTCTACTGCATTACCGACCATTACAGGAATGCTCATTCTATTAATAGCATTCTTACGGTAGAACCAATTACCCGATAGGTCAGTTGCCCACATCCATGGTTCTGGCTTGATGTCACCTGCGCTTCCGCGCTCTAGATTATAAGTGAAGGCTCTTTTGTCTGCCCCTGGATCTTTAAAGGAGAGCACTACAGACTGCTTGCCACCATTTTCTTTACGGTCGCGGTTAATGTAGTCGGTGAAGAGCTTGATACCGATACCCTTACCACCATCAATTTTCGGATACGGTGAGTCATTATTAAACATGTCAGGATCATACTTCTCGATGAGTTCCCAGCAGCGGTCATACCAATGCTCATTCCAGCTATCCTGTTTGGAGTAATTTTTCTGATCGAAGTCCATGTTAAAGAGCGTCCACTCTGGCGTCCCCGGCTTCTGATACTTACGTGCATTAGCAAAGAAACGTGGTGACCAATAGAGGTGGGTGGAAACACCAAATTTCAGACCGTGCTTAGTAGCCGCATCTTTCCACTCTCTGAGTGTATCACGCTTAGGCCCCATCTTCACTGAGTTCCACGGGTGCGAGGAATCATACATGTCGAAGTTATCATGGTGAGTTGCCACAGGCATGACAAAGCGTGCGCCCATATCTTTGACATACTTCACAAGTGCCTCTGGATCCCAGTTCTCTGCTTTGAATAATGGGATAAGATCCTCATAACCAAATTCTGAAGGATGACCGTAGCGCTCCGTATGCCATTTAGTTAGTGTTTCAGACATACCCAGCTCCCCCTTGTGATCATCAGGGACAACCGAATACATACGGCGCCCGTAGTGTGAGCCGTCATTAGGGCGATTCTCGTCTGAAGCAGAAGGAATACCCCAGTGCATCCAAACACCAATTTTCCCATTCTGAAACCACTCAGGAACTTCATAATGAGTTGATAGCGACTCCCAAGTAGGATTCACCACCTGAGATTCTTCTGCGTTGATTTGAGGTGCCACTATTGCAGCGGCTAGAAGGACGATTTTTTTGAAGTTCATGATGATCTGTATGTAATTCTTATACTCTGTATAACGAATACGTTGATGTGACCCGCTTTGTTTCAGCTATGTTCTGTTAGTATATGTCTGATGATTTAGGTCATGCACAATCATAAAATAAATCTGTAACCACCCAATCTAACATTAACCTACCTGATCTGAGCTTCTGAGTTGAATATCAGTGATTTCTATATGAAGTGGTGTTTCCAAGATATGTATAATCGAGCGCGCCACATCATCAGCCGTTAGCATCTCCATTGACCCGCGCGTCTTTTCTAGCTGATTCTCCCGACCCTTAAAATAAATATCAAGTAAGGGTGTATCGACAAAACCAGGTGAAATAGTAGCTACACGAGTTCTCTTCCCACCAGCACGCAGCTCGCCTCGCAAAGCCTCAGTAACAGCCCGCACGGCAAACTTCGTCGCAGCATAAAACCCTCCAGAGGGAGGCACCCGGTGGCCGCTCATACTCGACACATTAATAAGTTGCCCCTCACCATTAGGAAAAAACGCTAAGGCCCTCTGCGAACAATCACTCAAACCCTGCACATTGACCTGCCACATCTTTTCCCAATCAGCAGGGTCCCCAGTCGAGACGGGTGAAGACAGAGCGATGCCCGCACTATTGACCAGTGCGTCCAAGCCATCAAACCCCTCCAGCTTTACCAATCGACTAAAAGCCGCCGCAATCCCTGCCGCGTCACTCAAATCACATTCGAGAGGCTCCACACTTTCGGGTAGATTTGAAATATTTCTACACAGCCCGACCACACGCGCCCCCTTGCTCACGAGAGCCTTGGCCAGTGCCCGCCCAATGCCTGAGGACGCACCTGTAATGAGAATTGTTTTTGCTGAGAAATCCATAGAGCTGTTCATACCGCTACTGTAGCCAATTAAAGTCGCCGACACTAGCCCTTTCAAAGGCGCTAATTTTACCTGAAAACACAACCCATCCAAAAAACTCGTATCCCTCACTATTTTTCATCGATTCCACCACCTAAACCATCTAAATAAAATACATGGCACAGCTAGACGACCTTACCTCCTTTCTCGATCACGAACTCCGTATTGACGCGCTTCCCGATTACCCACAAGCACTCAATGGCCTCCAGCTTGAGAATGAAGGTAGCGTTACCAAAGTCGCCTCCGCAGTAGACGCCTCACTACCCGTCTTTAAAAAAGCCATCGCAGCAGGAGCTGACCTGTTACTTGTCCACCACGGCATGTTTTGGCAAGGTGCCCAGCGCACACGCGGAGCCCAATACCAAAAGCTTAAACTCGCCATCGACGCAGGCATGGCAGTATACAGCGCTCACATCCCCCTCGATGTTCACCCTACTTGGGGCAATAACATCCAGCTCGCCACAGCTCTAGGCATGAATGACACCGAAGCATTCTTCGACTGGAAGGGCATCAAGCTCGGTGTTTGCCAAACACTCGACATCACACGCGACGAGCTGCTCACACGTCTAAAATCTGCCGTAGATAGTAGCGTCCACCTTTGCCCCGGAGGAGCAGAGAGAGCCGGTAAAGTCGGCATTATCACAGGAGGCGCTGGCTCAGAAGTAGCAGCCATGTCCGCATCTGGCATAGATACCTTTATCTCAGGCGAAGGCCCACACTGGTCATACCCACTAGCAGAGGAGCTAGGGCTCAATGTTTTCTACGCTGGACACTACGCCACAGAAACATTTGGCGTCCGAGTGCTTGCAGACGTCCTTAGTGAAAGATTTGCCATCGATCACGAATTCATCGACCATCCCACAGGACTGTAGAAAAGGTCATCTGGCACTTCTGATCAATCAGAAAGCAGCAACGACAAATGCTACACCAAGCCGATTAAATCGAGCACTGTATAGACAGAGTAGATAAATGTCCCAATAAGAGCCAAGATGAAAAGAAGGGCGCAGAATTCGATTTTTTTACGAGTCATGATAAAATCCAGTAATTAACACTGACACAGCGTGCCAATGCCATCTCTATAAAGTCATGAGCCAGTGAGGTCAAGAACCTCTATTCTTACTCTTTTGGTTTTTCATTTGAGCAAAAAGCATATTAACTCCACCACCATGAAGCATCTCCTACGCCTTCGACCTTATCTCGCCGTCCTTCTAGCTCTTGCGCCCACTCTATTCACCTCATGTAGTCGTAGCTACGATGGCTACGTGACTCGCCCCTACACCATTCGAGGTGAGCACTACGTGCCTATGTCTGTAGACGAAGCCCTCTACTACAGCGAAGACGGTATTGGCTCATGGTATGACGAAAGCAAGCTCTTCGGGCTCATTCGCGGCAACACCTCACTAGGGGAAAAAGTCAGACCCTTCGCCATCTCCGCAGCCCATAAGACCCTGCCGCTACCCTCTGTCGTCAAGGTCACCAATCTAGCAAACAACAAATCGCTCAAAATGCGCGTCAACGACCGGGGCCCCTTCATCCCCGGCAGAATCATCGACGTCACCCCTCGCGCCGCCTCAAAACTAGGATTTAAAAAACAAGGTATTATCCAAGTAAACGTTGAAGTCATCAGTGTTGGAGACGGCAAATACAAAAGAAAGCGCAAGCGCTCATGGTTTTCACGGCTACCCTTCATTAACTAACCCTCGCCTCGCCATACCATACGAGCCATAACTTCCACACAGCCATGATCTACCTCGACTCTAATGCCACCACACAAGTTCACCCTGACGTGCTCGAAGCCATGCTCCCATTCCTCACCGAGCACTGCTACAACCCATCTAGTGGATACAGCGCGGCAAAGATCGTAAAAAACGCCCTCGACCAAGCCCGCCAGCAAGTAGCAGCCCTCATCTCAGCCCACCCCGAAGACATCGTCTTCACCGGTGGCGGCACCGAGTCCAATAACTCAGCCCTCTCTTACCTCGCAGGACAAGCAACGCACAAAAAAATCATCACCAGTGCCATCGAGCACAGTGCCATCCTGCACTATAGCGAGCACCTCTGTAGCCAGCATGGCTTCAATCACGAGAAAATCCCCGTAGACTCTGGTGGCAGACTCCAGCTCGACGCCCTCAAGCAAGCCCTCAGTAAGGATGAAGGAGCCGCCTTCACATCCATCATGTGGGCCAATAATGAAACTGGTATTATCCAGCCGATTGAAGAAGCCTGCGAACTCTCCCACCAAGCACGCGTCCCCTTCCACACCGACGCAATCCAAGCCGTAGGAAAAGCTCCTGTCGACGTCTCCACCACCCCCGTCGACTACCTCTCCCTCTCTGGTCATAAATTCCACGCGCCCAAAGGCGTTGGCGCACTCTACATCCGCAATGGCGTAAGCTACCAGCCCATGCTCCACGGAGGAGGCCAAGAATCAGGACGCCGCAGCGGCACAGAAAATGTCGCCTCCATTGTCGGGCTCGGAAAAGCCGCAGAAATCATGCAGCAGCGACTTGCCGAAGACCAGTTCCGAAGTATTGCCGAACTTCGCGACTACTTCGAGCACAGCCTCCTCACTCAGATCGAAGGTGTCACCATCAATGGCGCAAAAGACCAACGCACCGCCAATACCAGCCACCTCTCATTCCAAGGCTGTGAGGCAGCAGGCCTTCTCATTCTCCTCGACGAATACGGTGTCGGCTGCTCAGCAGGTAGCGCCTGCATGACAGGAAAGCAGCAGCCATCTCATGTGCAAACAGCCATGGGCATCTCCGCCCAACAGGCAAAAAGCAGCCTTCGCATCTCGTTCTCCATCTTCACCACTCGTGAAGAAACTCACATCGCCATCGAAGCGGTCAAAAAAGCCGTGCACAAGCTCCGCAGCGTCCAAGGTGACAGCAGCGTAGGCCCCGTGCACATCTACACCTAATCTAATACTCAGTATAAACAGGAGCAGCAGGCTCCTGATAAGACGAATCCTCATAAGCAGGCTCCTCATAGGCAGCTGCGCTGCTGGCAGGCTTCTTAGTCAATGGTGACTGAACCCGATACCCTTGCTGGTTTAAAATATATCCACCCGCAGCGCCCACCGCCAGTGGCACGCAGGAACTAGCAGAAAAAGAAAGAGCGACTAATAAAGCTCCTACCATCATCTTACAATAAACCTTCATTGTCTTCATAGGAATATACTATAGGAGCTATACATATTTGGCAATAGAATGTATCTAGGACTAGCGGCAGCACCGCACACATAGTAAATAGATAGCTCTCAATGAAGGCATCCTCACCCTATTTACTTGTTAACAACCATCATTCACACTCTCATGCTTAAGCCAATCCACCTCATATCCACGATCATTGCCTCAGCTTGTGCCCTTACCCACGCTGCTGACGATAACGCCGCCAGCCAGCGGCCAGCACAGCCTAATATCATCCTCATCCTTACTGACGACCTAGGTTGGCAGGATGTGAAGTGCTACGACATTGACGAGCCCTCCCCTATGGAGACCCCTCACATCGACGCCTTTGCCGAAAAAGGAGTCATGTTCTGGCAAGCATACTCCCCAGCACCCACCTGTGCTCCATCTCGCTGCGCCATTATAAGTGGCAACCACCCTGCACGCGCACAGAAAACACACGTCATAGGAGGCGCCCCACCACACTCAGGCGCTAACAGCACCATGATAGCCCCATGGTATAGCGGCCGCATGCCAGCTGACGAATTCACCATTGCCAAAGCCCTCAAGGCACAAGGCTACAGCACAGGTCACTCTGGAAAATGGCATATCGCCATTGACCACAAGGCATTCCCCCAACCTCAAGATGTCGGCTTCGAATACACCCGCTCAAGTCGAGGTGCACGCAATCATATGAGGAACCGCCTTGAAGGATTCGCCACTAACGCCGAAGACGACGCCTTCAAGCTCGATGAAAATGGCTACCCCTACCACCAAAACAACGTCGACGCCCTCAACTTCATCCAAGAGACCAAGGACAAACCATTCTTTCTCTACTACGCCACATGGCTCGTCCACACCCCCATTCACACTCGCTCAGAAGAACTACTTAAGAAATACACCAAAAAACTAGGCGTCGACCCAGCTAACCTCCCACCCCGCGACCAGCCTGGACAAAGCAACCCCTTCTACTGCGCCATGGTAGAAGAGCTCGACTACTACATCGGACAAGTATTTGAATACCTCGAAGAAACCCCTGACCCACGCTGGCCAGGACACACCCTCAGTGAAAACACCTATATCATCTTCACCTCTGATAATGGAGGGATGGAAGGAGATAGAATTGAGCGATTCACCGACAACTTCCCGCTCGATCGCGGTAAAATATCCGCCATGGAAGGAGGCACCCGTGTCCCACTCATCATCACAGGCCCTGACATCCCAAAGGCGACACAAACACAAGTCATGGCCAACGGACTAGACTTCTACCCGACGATCCTTGCCATGGCTGGAGCTCAGCAACCAAAAGGCAAAAACCTCGACGGACTCAACCTCTTGCCGATGCTTACAAAAAACCCTCAAGACGCCTCACTCGTCACCGACGCCGATGGCAAGCCACGCGACACCATGGTCTGGCACTTCCCACATGGATCTGCACAGGAAAGCACCATTCGCATAGGAGACTATAAGCTCGTCCACAACTACGACCACCTCTATCGCCCCCATAATGAAGAGCTTGAGCTATTCCGCCTCTACGACTCATCCAATGGCACAGCCAAGAGATCTGACATCGAAGAGAAGAACAACCTCGCTTCGCAAATGCCTGAGAAAACACAAGCAATGTATGCCAAACTCAAGGAATCTCTCACAGAGATGAAAGCAAGCTACCCATACTACAATCCAAGCTGCAAACAAGATATTGAGCATAAAGCCACCGTCCCCGTAGTCACCAGCCTCACTGCCAAAGGCAACCAAGTCACTGCCACCTACAAAGAAAATGGCGCGGCGCTCACCCAAGCAGACCTCATCTACACCACCAATGGTGGCGATCGCTATGAGGAATGGTTCCGCGCAACCGCCACCATTCACGAAGGAGGCAAAGTCACCGCCACTCTACCCAAGGGCACCACCCACTTCTTCATCAACATCGTCGATGAGAACAACTTCTTAGTCAGCGAGCCCAAGCTCAAGGGTGCCTACAGCAAAACTAAGAAATACTCAACAAGCGCCTACGCCCTAAGTAAGCGCTAATACTCAGCACCCTGCTGAAACTCTCTACTTCTGAGCATCGAACAAGGATTCTTTGCTCAGAGTTCTGACCTCATCGAGCTGCTCCAGCGCGACAAAGCGATCGCCGCGAAGTATATAGCGACCTTGCATATAATCGCCTAACAAAGCGATCGCCTCTCGCCCATTAGCGACATCAAAAAGCTGAAACGCCGACGCTGACTTCCGCCAAATAACAGGAACCAGAGCCCCGTCACCAGCGCCGAGAATCGACTCCTTGACCAAAAGCTCTGCGTGCACCCACTGCTCTTTCTCCACTCGATTGACCACCTCACCCACAAACACGAGGTCAGCCGTCGACACTCGTTCATCAAGTGAGGTCGGAGGAGCTACACTTAGGGCGAAAACACCGCTAACAGCTACTAGTAGAGCGCTCAAAATCAACATACATTTCATTGAGAAACAGGCTACTTCTTCATCTAAACATAGCAAACCAATTTACTGGAGCCCCCTTCCAAATAGCTCGATGACGACTAAGTCGTTAAAAAATCGCTTGCTACTTCGCCATCTCTGGGATAATTCCGCATCTCAGCTTACTACTTGCTGCGTTTTCAAAAACGCATCCTAGGCGAAGATAGAAAGTGTAGAAAAATAAATGAGGGGCATTAGCTCAGTTGGTAGAGCACCTGCATGGCATGCAGGGGGTCAGCGGTTCGAATCCGCTATGCTCCATTTCTTTTTTCATCCATACACCTTCGCCTCTCTGACTTTCTGAATCTCTCTTTATAACAAACATCGCTATAAAACCAACCGCACGGCTACCGAAGCTGAGAGCGGTTTTTTTATCGAAACTACTCCCACACATCATGGCCATCGAAGGAAAAGAACTCGCTATCGCATGCGCGCGCTCAGCAGAAGGAATACAAGCTGAAGACATTCGCGTCATCGATCTCCTCGGAGTATCCACTGTTACCGACTACATGATCGTATGTTCCGCAACATCACTCCCTCACCTTAAGGCAGTGCTTCGTGACATCGAAAAAACTGTTTTCTCTGAGTATAAGGTGCACGCCCACAGCTCTGAAAACAACCCCGAGTCACGCTGGTTGATTCTCGACTACATCGACGTCATGGTTCACATCATGCACGAAGACATGCGCGAACTCTACAGCCTCGAAGACCTCTGGGCAAAAGGCAGCGAAGTCGAGTGGCAAGAAACTGACTAGTCACAGTCAGCCCACCAAGTCTCCATCTCATCATGTCAGCAGACATGACTAGAAACGCGCTACCAAGTGATAATACCCTTATTGGTATGATCGACCCTAGGATGGCATATTCCAGTATTGCAGACTTTTACTCGCCTAGCTAGCTTGCACTCACCGCTATTAATCTCGATTGATCTATCACTAATAGCCTATCGATGATCATTCCTTTGGTCATTATCATACTGGCAGCCCATCGCTATGAATCCCTCAGCCCTACGCAGCACCCTCTATCTCCTGCTCGTGCCATTATGGGTGGTCATTAGCTCCTGCTCACTCAGCGAGAAAAAGCCCCCTGTAGACAGCCCTCTTCAGACCGCACTGCGCCCTGAGCTCAGAAAGCTAGGTGCTCGCAATTGGATTGTTATCTCCGAGGCTGCATTCCCCATCCATAGCCGCGAAGGGCTCGACGTCATCTACATCGATAGTGAAATCCCCGAGCTCGTAGACACTGTGGAGAGTCTCATCGAAGAAACCCACCACCTCAAACCGAGAGTCTTTCTGCCTGCAGAGATCTCCCACATCGACTACGACTACGCACCCGGTGTGAAAGCATACCGCAAAGACCTCCAAGCAGCCATCCACGGTAAGGAGCCACTAGAGCTCGACCACGCTGCACTACTTGAGATCATTAAGAACACGAGCAAGTCCTACCGCGTCCTCGTCATCAAGAGCAGAACCGCCCTCCCCTACTCCTCTGTCTTTATGGAGCTAGGCACCGGCTACTGGAGTGCTGACTCTGAGTCCCATCTCAGAAATACCATTGACCGCCATAATGCCCCAGTAGTAGATAAAAGCCCCGCTCCAACCGACAACAAGGAGCCCCAACCTTAACAAGCCCCATTCATTCAAACCATATGTCTGCACCTAAAAAAATAGACAAAGAGCTCATGCTAGAACGAGAAGAAGCGTGGACAGGAGACGCTGTGCTCGCCCTCTACATGCGTAAGCTCATCCTCAAAGAGCAGAAGAAAATGGATGGCGAAATGTTCATCCGCTGCACCTCCAATGACTTCTTGCGCAATGTCGGCAATGCCACCTCCGTAGAGGCACTTATTGGGCGTATCTATGACGAGTCAGGACTCGACGAAGCCTTCGCGTGGATCGAGCACACTCTCGTCCCGATCTTCCGCCAGCAGGAGAAAAACTACCAGCAGAAGCTCAATCAGCAAACAGCAGGAAAGAGAAAAAAGAAATAGTTTCCTAGCAATGGGCTAGAGAGCGAATCAAGTTCTCAAAATACACCACCCCAGCCTCTAGATCCTCGATACGGATAAACTCATCCTTGGTGTGAGCTTGGGCAATGTTACCAGGCCCGACACAGATCGAGGGGATACCTGCCTTACCCAGATGCGCTGCATCAGAGAACCATGGTGCTCCTACAGCCTGTGACTGAGGATTAGCAGCCTGCATTTTCTCAATCCACGGATGATCTAGAGGAGTTTCCATCGGAGGGTTTTCCTCGGCTTTGGTGATCGTAAGCGGCAGCTGGTGCCGATCGATAAATCCAGCCAAGTAATCCAGAGCACCACCTGCCTGATACATCGATGGCGTGGTGCGGATATCTAGCTGAGCAGTGGCATGCTCTGGCACAATATTGGGAATAGTCCCACCCTTGATCGTGCCTACATTCATCGTCGTTTTACCGAGAACATCATGCTGGAATTTAGCAAGTTCAGCAGCAAGGGTCGACTCCATGAGATGAAGTGCGCCAGTGAGCTTAAGAATAGCATTCTCACCAAGCTCTGGCTGAGAAGCATGGGCGGCTTTACCAGCTGTTGCCACGCTCACCCAGAGTGAGCCCTTAGTAGCATGGACGATATCTAGGGACGTCGGCTCGCCGGCAAGGGCGAACTCATACTCTGAGGCGTATTTCTCACCAAAGTGCTTCGAGCCATACTGGTAGGCCTCCTCTCCCATAAACCCTACGAAATCCACAGCGACAGGAAGCTCTGGGAGAAGCTCCTGCGCATCACATAGGGCCTGTAGCATCGCCGCCATCGGCCCCTTGGTATCAGAAGTGCCTCTGCCATGAATCTTGCCCTCCGATATCTCCGCCCCAAAAGGCTCAATCGTCATCCCCTGCACAGTCACCGTATCGAGATGTGGCCCGAGTAAGATACGAGGGCGCGGGTCAGCTCCCTCACCTGAGTAGGGAGCACGACCAATGACATTGGGTCTACCTGGCTGCACCTCATCCTGAGTGACCGAGTAGCCTATTTTTTCTAAAAAATCCTGCACATAGTCAGCCATCGCCGCCTCCCCTGTCAGCTCAAGTGGATCAGCATTTCGCGGATCAGGCGAGCTGTCGGGATTGACACTCGGGATACGGACTAGGCTCTGGAGTAGGGTAACGACGTCACTGTGCATGCCTG
>JALZUH010000014.1 GCA_023301645.1 Akkermansiaceae bacterium | reverse complement strand
CTCTGGTAGATTCTACGTCTACTATACCAATACCAAGGGCGACTCGGAGATCGTTCGATTCCAAGCTCACGGTGAGAACAAGAAGCAGTGTAACCCCTCCTCTGGAGAGCTGCTACTCACTATCCCGCAAAATGCACGAAACCACAATGGCGGCTGGCTAGGCTTCGGCCCTGATGGACATCTCTACATCTCAGTTGGTGATGGCGGCAAGGGATTCGATCCTGAAGACCACGGGCAAGACCTATCAACCCATCTAGGGAAGATCCTCCGCATCGATGTCTCAGGTGACTCTGGCTACAGCATCCCGACGGACAACCCCTTCATTGACACACCCGAAGCCCTACCTGAGATCTTCGCCTACGGCCTGCGCAATCCTTGGCGATGCTCATGGGATAGTGTAACTTCTAACTTCTATATAGCCGATGTCGGACAGACTAAGCACGAGGAGATTAACTGCACCTCACATGACGACAGTCGAGGGGCCAACTTCGGCTGGAGATTGCGCGAAGGCTTTGCCCAAACACCACGAAAAAATATCGGCGGAGACAAACCGGCCAAAGCAATCGAGCCCGTCTACACCTACGAACACGCTAGCGGAGACTTCAATGGCGTCTCTGTCACAGGCGGATATGTATATCGTGGAGCTATCAAGAGCCTTCAAGGGCACTACTTCTTTGCTGACTATGCAAACCCGCGCATCTGGTCATTCCAAGTCATCGACGGCAAGGCCGAAAATCTACAAGACTGGACCGATCGACTCAAGCCCAGCCAAGGCAAGCTCAATCGAATCGCATCCTTTGGCCAAACAGACGATGGCGAGCTCCTTATCATCTCCCTTGGAGGTGATCTATTTAAGATTGTCGACGAGCCCTAGGTCGCTCATCTTTTTTCATCACACACACCAGCACTTATTATATTTTTCTAAATCTGGCACATTATCTGCTTAAAAATAAGCATTTTGTTCTATGCTTAATGCGTGTTTTGGGCTAGTTTTTTCGGACTACCTCAGACGTAAATCACCCAGTGAATACGCAATCGCGCTCTTGATTACATGAGCACCCTCATCGTGATTTCAAATCAGGTAGATTCTATTATTTCTATCATATAAGCTTACGAAATTCATGCCACCCTCAGGGATTAACCAAGGGCTCCATCAAGGGCTCGCGCAAAAACAAACCCTCTCACCGCAAATGCGGCAGAGTTTGGAAATATTGCAGGCTAATACCATGGAGCTTAGCCAGCTAATCCAGCAGGCCACTGAGATAAACCCAACCATCGAGATCACCGAGGACTCCGAAACGCTCGATGACCAAGTCGCCCTCGACGCAGCCAGTGACCAAGAAGCCTTATCAGAATTCGACGACACCTGGCGCGAGGACCAGATCCTCATGCATGGTAATCCACAGAGCTCGACAGCTGATGAAGAGCGTCGCGAGTTCCTATATAGCTCCATTGTCGCGCCCAAGACCCTACAGCAGCATCTCGTCGACCAGCTCAATCGCGCCGCTGTCGATGATCAGAAATACATGACCGCCGAATACCTCATCGGCTGCATGGATAATCGCGGATTCCTCGAAGACAAGCTAGAGCTTCTCGCATCCATTTCAGGCACCCCCCTTAAAGACATCCGCTCTGCCCAATCCCTCATCCAAGGCTTCGACCCACCCGGCGTCGCTGTCGAGAACCTCACCGAGTCGCTCCTCTTACAGCTCCAGCTTACAGGTAGAGGCAGCTCACTCGAGAGCCGTATCGTAGACCAATACCTAGACGACCTCGCTCGCCACCGATATGCTAATATCACCCGCGCACTAGGAGTCTCCCAAGAAGCCGTCATAGAAGCTGCAGAAAACATCGCCCTGCTCAATCCCGACCCCGGAGCAGCCTTTGACGCGAGCTCCAATCCACACGTAAGTGCTGACATCGAGCTTAGACAAGATCGAGATGGAGCATACTACACCCACCTCACAGGCGACCACCTGCCGAAGATCCGCATTAGCAATCACTACAAGGACCTCGTAGCCAAGCTCAACTCCGACCCCAAAGCTCGTAAATACATACGTGAAAACATCCACGAAGGTAGACAGATTATTAATGCCATCAGCCTGCGTCAGGAAACACTGCTCAAAATAGGCACCGAGATCATCAATAGACAATCCGACTTCCTCGAACACGGCATCAGCAAACTACGCCCAATGACCATGCACGAAGTAGCTGAGAAGATCGGCGTGCACGCAGCCACCATCTCACGCGCAGTTTCAGCCAAGTATATCCTCACCCCGCACGGGCTCATGGAGCTACGATCCTTCTTCTCCTCAGGCTACACCACGAAGCAAGGCACCGAAATATCAAACACTGGCGTGCGCGACGCCATCCAGCAAATCGTCAACAACGAAGACGCCACCAAGCCACTCTCAGACACCGCCATTGAGAAAGAACTCGGCAAACAAGGCGTCAAGGTAGCCCGAAGAACGATCGCCAAATACCGCGACCAGCTAGGAATCCTCCCCTCCCACCTTCGTAAAAGACACTCATAGAGCCCCCTCACCAGGCACTGAGCCACCACCCGAACACACCCATGCCAGCTGACTATCACACCCACACCCCTCTCTGTAAGCACGCCGAAGGTGAGCCGGAAGAATACATCCGAGCCGCCATCAGTGCTGGAGTCACTGAGTATGGCGTATCCGATCACGCCCCCGCCACCCCAGAGCCATTCGACGACTGGCGCATGTCACTTAGCGAGCTACCCAGCTACATCGAGTGGATAGGTCGTGCCAGAGACGAGGCAGGTGACCAGTTACCCGTCAGAGCTGGCCTAGAGTGCGACTGGCTAGAAGGCTGTGAGCCATGGATAGAAACCCTCACCAAAAAGCACAACTGGGACTACCTCATCGGCTCCGTGCACTACCTCTCAGGCTGGGACTTTGATAATCCAGCATGGCTAGAAAAGTGGGCCAAACTCGACGTCAATGATGCATGGGACAACTACTGGGAAACCTACACCCAGATGGCAGAAAGCCAGCTCTTTGACATCCTCGCCCACCCCGACCTCATTAAGAAATTCGGCTACAAGCCAGAAGGCGACCTCGCCCGCTACTACGAACCAGCCATTGACGCCATCGCCGACTCGGGATGCGCCATCGAGCTCAATACCGCAGGACTTCACAAGCCATGCGAAGAAGCCTACCCAGAATACGACTTCCTGGAGCTCGCCTACTCCGCAGGTATCCCACTAGTCATCTCATCAGATGC
>JALZUH010000013.1 GCA_023301645.1 Akkermansiaceae bacterium | reverse complement strand
ATCAATGATCTAGCAGGTGAGCAGGTTGGAAAGATTGAGCAAGCTGCCGCTGAAGAAGTGAATAAGTCTGATTCGGAAGAGGTGAAAAAAGGCGGCGTAGTAGAAAGTCTATACGGGACTGATAATATCGACGGGCTTTCTAAAGACACGTCGACTTCTGAGGAAGATAAGGAAGACGAGGCTATTACACAAAAGAGGGAAGAGGCGCAGCAGAAGGTGCAGGAGAAGATTGAACGCATCGACTTAAAGAGCGCACTCTTGATGTCAGTGCCCTTGCTCGGGCATAACCCTAGGCGAATAAAGCAGTATCGTAATCTCCTCACCCTTCGGGTTTATTTGGCTAATGCGAATCAGCTGTTTGAAGGTCACCTAACGGTAGAGGTGTTGGCGAAGGTGGTCGTATTAGAGTTAGCAAGGCCTACGCTCTACCGCTCGATGTGCGAGGATCCAAATGTAGCAGGAGGTGTTAGCCAGTTCATCAAAGAGGAATATGGTTATGCTGAAAAACTCCTAGCAGGCCTGAGTCCTCTAGATCGTGCGTGGCTGGAAACCCATGCAGAAACGCTGCGCACTGACCTCGACGGCGAACCCGCTTCATTCCCTACTGGCGCAGAACTTAGCGGTGTGCTCTCTATGTCAGCCCCACCGTCGAAGGTAGAGGCTGAGGTGGCAAAAGACTCGGCAGCAGAGGGGAGATAAATAGAACTATAGGCTCAGAGCTAATTCATTAATCTTAGAGTTCAAACTTGTCGGAGAAAACTGTTTTACACCTCGTAGGGTGTTTTGGATTAGAGGGAGCATTTCTACGCGAAGACTCTATCTCCAATACTTTCACCCCGGAGGGGTTCGACTTCATAGCTCGGGGTTCAATACCCCGAGACCAAATACGTCCCCACATTTTTTGCACCCCAGCGGGGTGCCATCAGGAAGTTGGGGTGAAGGTGAATTATCGACTAATTCATTGTTTAAGCAAAGAAAGGCGACACTCTCACGTATAGTCATCAAGAAGACGCGTCTTTGAGATCTAATCTTTATACCCTCATGATATCTACCTACCTGAAATCCATCTTTGGTGCCTGCCTTTCATTGACCCTTTGTGCTCATGCAGAGGAGTCCAATTTGAAAAAATCAGAGAAAAAGCCGAACGTGATCTTCATCCTTATGGATGACATGGGCTATAGTGATGTGAGCTGCTACGGGGCAGAAAAGGTAAGCACTCCGAATATTGACCGTATGGCCAAGGAGGGGCTGAAGTTCACCCACTTTCACACAGCTGCCTCTATCTGCTCGCCGTCACGCGCTGCCTTTCTTACCGGTGCCTATCCGCAGCGAGCTGGGCTCTACATGGGGATTAATCCTAATCGTGAGCCGCATTGGTTCCTCGGGCTGAATCCAGAGGAGATCACCATTGCTGAGCAGTTTAAAAAGCAAGGCTATACGACAGCGCTAGTAGGCAAGTGGCATCTTGGCATGCAGGAGCCGTTTTCATATTTCAACCAAGGCTTTGACCACTACTACGGTGCACCTGAGAACATGGGGCATAGTGAGCTTTTCCGCGATGGACACGAGATCGTCTATGAGCATACACCTTTAGAAAAGCTGAATACTCTCTACACGGAGCGCATGGTGAAGCACGTGAGAGACTTTAAGGATGAGCCGTTCTTTCTTTATTTCGCCCATAACTACCCGCACACTCCCTACAAGTCGGGGCCGAAATTCAAGGGGTCATCAAAGGACGGTGTCAGAGGTGATATTATCCAAGAGGCAGACTGGGGCATTGGTGAGATTCTCAAGGCTCTTGAGGAAAACGGTATCCTTGAGAACACACTTGTGATTTTCAGCTCAGATAATGGGCCTACTTCGGATAAATATTCTAAGCCGTATAGCGGGACTAAATTCGTAAGCCGAGAGGGGGGGCACCGCGTGCCATTTATCCTCTACTGGAAGGGTCAGATTCAGCCCGCAGAATCTCATGCGGTGGTCAATGCCATGGATCTATTTCCCACACTCACTGAGCTAATGGGTGAGGCCTTACCTGAGGATAGGGTCTATGACGGTCTGAGTCTCACGCCACTTTTTTCAGGGGGGGAGATTTCACGTCCAGAGAAGGAGCCTTTTTTCTATTATAACTGTGAGAATCTTCAGGCTGTGCGCGTAGGTGAGTGGAAGCTGCACCTTCCACGAGAGAAGAAGCAGATCCCATTCTGGGCAGTGAAGAAGCAGAAGCCTATCAAGAAAGCGCAGCTCTATAACCTCGTCACAGATATTTCCGAGTCTCATGACGTAGCCGCAGAGAACCCTGAGTTAGTAGTAGAATTATCAGCACTGGCGGATGCGATTCGCCTGAAGTTAGGGGAATTCATGCAGCGTGGATCTGAGCAGCGCGCCACAGGAACGCTTTTCCCCGAGGTTCCCATTCTTAGTAATATGCCAGACTGGGAGAGGCTGCCTGATGAGGAAAAAGGGCGAGGCAAAACTGAATTCGCCCCATTACGCCACCCTCGTAAGAAAAAGTAGAGGGGTGGTGGCACGTGGGAGAAAAGATCTTGAAGCACAAAGTGAATGTTTCTTAAATGAAGCGCGCGTCATTACTTACGCATCCTACTTGTAACATCATGAAAAAGTCTAATACCTCTCTCCTGTCCTTTAGTCTAGCATTCACCGTGCTCTCTCTCATGTCGCTCTTTATTTCTGCCTGCTCAGAGCAGAAGTCCGAAGATGTGCAGGTGGAAGATCCACAGGTAGAGCAGCAGGATGAAGGGCGTGGACATGGCCATGGTCATGGCGGCGAGGGTGACCACGCTCATGGAGGGACACCACACCACGGCGTAGTCGAGGTGATCTTGTCTGGTCGTAATGCTTCTGGCTTTGCCGAGCTAAAGCTCCATGACGATAAGGGTGATCTCGAATTATGGCTAACTTCAGATAAGCAGGGAGCCCATCCCTTAGATTTACCTCTGGATACAGAGATCACAGTGAGCTTTTCAGACCTTAATGATAAAAAGGTGACCCTACGTGTGCGCAATAGCGACAAAAACGAAGATGAAGACGGTAATGGCAACATCCGCGAGGGTAAGACAAATTACTTCATCTTCCCCGGTGATACAGGTGCTGACGCAAGTTTCCTCATGGGTAAGGAATTTGTAAGTAAGGTCGTCATCTTCTTTTCAAATGGCCCATCTCACAATATGACCAGTGAGTTTGAGCTACGTCCTCATACGCACTAGATCTTGCGTTTTTAACTCTCGGTCAGAGCAGCGGAGATGGCATGCCTCCGGCGTGCTCTATTTCTTGTGAGGACTATATTCACGGGGTATGTTACCAAGTGCTATGAGGTGTTATTTCCTCAGGTATATTGGTTGATCATCTATGGTCTTAGCCCGCTGTGGGATGTTTTTTTGAGTGTTACCTGAGAATAAAACGTTTGATTTAATTTTATGGGGGTGTATTCAGGTGTTATGAATTCATCACTTCACGTTGATTTGCA
>JALZUH010000012.1 GCA_023301645.1 Akkermansiaceae bacterium | reverse complement strand
AAGGTTCTTATAAGTGCCTTATTGTTATCATAAGGCTAGCCGTGATTATGGCTCGATGATTGCGTAGTCACCATCTGCTCTGCGGTAGATGATCTGGGTGACATTGCGGCGCTCATTATTAAAGATAATAAAGGGCTTATCGGAGAGCTCTAGCTGCATGATGGCTTCTTCCTTGAGCATGGTGATCATGCGAACTGACTCGCGGTGAATGATCATTGGTTCAGGATCGTGCTCTGCTTGTGCTTCTGACTCTTCTACTTCTGCATCGAGGAAGTCTGCTGAGAATACTTTTTCATCAAGGTGCTTGATGGTGTCACCACGGCGATTCGGGCGGTGGCTTTTGAGAAGGCGGGTTTTATGCTTCCGCATGCGACGTGCTATTTTAGAAATAGTAGCGTCAATGGCTCCATACATGTCGAGGCCCTCTGTGGATGCTTCAATGACGATGTGATTTGCGCAGAAGAGGATGATTTCTGCAATGTGGCGCTTCCCCTGAACGTCGAGGATAGCTTTTGCTTCAATGATTTTTGGATAGTCGAGGTGAAGTCCTTGGATTTTCTTAGTTGCGTAGTCGCGGAGTGAGTCTGTGGTCTCTTCGTGGCGAACTGTGACGGTGATTTGTGTATTCGTATTTACGGTTTGCATATATATTTTCGTTATTATTATTGTTGGTTATTCAGGTCACACGAGCCGTTTTCCTCAGTCGGTAGTTCGTTTATTGTGGTCGTGTTCGCTGTTTTTAGTTTTTGTGTTACTGAGGATATGATTGGGAAAGGGAGAGTTGTTAGGAGATGTGTGTGAAATAAACACATCTGTTTTTTACATTACAAAATCTTCGCCTAAATAATGCTTTTTGGCAATAGAGTTATTGGCAATTTCTGAAGATTCTCCTTCGAGCATGATTTTTCCTTCGTGGAGAAGGTAGGCGTGATCGACGATGTGGAGTGTTTCGCGCACATTGTGGTCGGTGATGAGGATAGAGAGCCCGTCCTGGTCGCGGAGGTCGCGCACAATGCTCTGAATGTCTCCTACGGCAATGGGATCGACGCCACTGAATGGCTCGTCGAGCATGAGGAGCTTAGGATCGGTGCAGAGCGAGCGGGCGATCGTGAGGCGACGCTTTTCTCCACCTGAGAGAGCGAGTGCTTCTGATTTGCGTAGCTTGGTGATGTTGAACCTCTCCATTAGGCCGTCGGCTTTCTGGTGACGCTCTTTCTTGGTGAGGTCGCGTCTGGTTTCTAATACCGCCATGAGGTTATCCTCCACAGAGAGTCCTCGGAAAATAGACTCTTCCTGCGGTAGGTAGCCCATGCCGAGGCGTGCGCGTTTGTGCATGGGTAGTGCTGAGATGTCATCTCCTCGGAAGCTCACAGTGCCTGCATCTGGTGGGATGAGTCCGGCGAGCATGTAGAAGCTCGTTGTCTTGCCTGCGCCATTAGGGCCTAGGAGTCCGACGATTTCGCCTTCGCGCACACTGATGTGGACTTTATTGACGACGGTGCGCCCACCGTAGGTTTTGACAATGCCCTCGGCTCCCAAGAGCACTGGTGCATTGCTGCGTAGCGATGTGGGGCTTGGTTGTTCCGCCGTGTTCATAGGTTTGCTACTTTGATGATTGGTTTGAAGATTCGTATTGGAGGCTACTGCTTAGGGATGATGAATTTATTCTCCCACGCACCTTTACTGGTCACAATGGAGCCATTTTTAGGGATGCGAATATAGCCGTTTTTATCCTTAGACTTGAGATACTGGCTCTTGCTTTGCTGGATGCTAGGGTAGCCACCGCGTAGAATGAATGTTTCGGTTTTGGCGTCGTAGTGAGCTTCGTCTGCGTGGGCAAGATAGGGGCTGCCTTTAGCATCCTTGCCAGAGAGGACGACTTGTCCTGTGGCGATGATTTTCTTCACCTTGTCGTTGTTGCTGTCTTTCTTCGGCGAGGCTTTCTTGTCCGAGCTTTCTTTCTTGGGCTCAGTGTAGACCTTGAGCTCATCCTTACATGACATTTTGAAGGTCTTGTTGTTGAGGCGGATGTTATCCAAGTAGACGAGCACACCTTGCTTGGCATCGAAGTAGAGACCGCCGTCACACTCTACGGTGAGTGTTTCTTGATCTTTGCCCAGCTGATCAGGGAGTGAGGGGTGGCTGAAGGCTTCTTGATTAGTGGCTGAGTGAGCACCTTTAGTAGAGTCGTTAGCCGGGGTGGGCTGGTCTGTGGTAGTCTGGATGGTGAGTGGTGCTTTCTGACCTGTTTGCTGAAGGAAGTCTGTCATTTCCTGCTGAGTGGCTTGGCTGGCTGCAGTAGCTTCTTCGAGCTCTTGGGTGCTTGCTTGCTGAGCTTGGCTGACTTGCTCACTCAGAGTGGTGGCTTGCTGGTCGAGCTGTGCTGTCTCTGTCTCAGTGAGTGAGGGAGGGCGCTCTGCCATGAGCATTCCAGATGTGGCGGTGATAAGAGTGCCTGTGACTACTTTCTTGGTGGTAGTGACGATGGGTTGACTGACCTTTTTTAGATTCATAGCAGTGGATGCTTTCTTGTGAGGTTTTGTGAATTTTGTGAAGCAAGGCCCAACAAGGAAGCCTTGGCCGCTTGCCTCATGGATGGTGAGTGATGATCCTTTGGCTATAAAGTTAGAGCCTTCAAGAGTGGTGCTCATGGTAGAGCGAAGAGTGGAGTTCCTCTGATCGAAGTAGGCCTGCTTCATGCGGGACTTTAACTTGACGCTATGGTCTTCATGATAGAGCTCGATGTAGACATTCTGAGCATCGATGACGGAGAGGTCGCCTACTTTTACATTCTCTGCAGTGAGTAGGGAAATGGGATTGAAGTCCTTATCGTAACGAGGGATTTTGACTTCTTTGAGATAGCTGCCCTCAGGCAGCATCTTGAGATCAGGGAAGCCTGAGCGGCTTTTCTTGATGGGCTTGTTAGCCTTTTTGGGCTTAGTGACCCTTGTGACCTTAGTGGGCTTGGAGCTTGCCTCACTAGTCTCAGCGCTACTAAGCGGCTGACTCTGAGCCGTGGCAACATCACCCAAAGAGCCTAGTAGAGCCACGGCAGATACTACCATGGGCAGTATTTGCTGGGGTTTCTGGGTTCTATTAGGCTGATGTAGGGCTGCTTTCAGTAGCTTGTAAGTTATGAGATGAAGTAAGGTCTTCTTACTAAGGTGGTGGTCTTAGCCGTGTGCAGCGTGGTGGACTGCAAGTAGCTTGGTGATTACACCTTCGATTTGCTCGATAGGGATCTGATTCGGACCGTCTGAGAATGCTTTTTCTGGATTAAGGTGAGTTTCCATGAACACACCGTCAACTCCTGTGGCAACAGCTGCGCGTGCAAGCACAGGGGCGAGGATACCGTCACCACCTGTTGTGCCGCCGAGTCCACCTGGGCGCTGGACGGAGTGAGTGGCGTCGAAGATGACCTTAGCTCCTAGCTCGCGCATCCAGTAGAGGGCGCGCATGTCGGTGACGAGATTGTTGTAGCCGAAGGTAGTTCCGCGCTCTGTGAGGTAGTAGTTTTCACAGTTGAAGGCATTCATTTTCTCAAGGATGGGCTTCACGTCCCATGGGGCGAGAAACTGGCCTTTTTTCACATTTACCGATCTTCCTGTCTTAGCGCAGGCTTCGAGTAGGTCAGTTTGGCGGCAGAGGAATGCAGGGATTTGGAGAAGGTCTACTGTCTCAGCAGCGATCTCAGCCTCAGCAGGTGTGTGGATGTCAGTGGTGACAGGGAGACCGAGCTCTTTGCCGATCTCACCAAGGATGCGGCAGCCTTCCTTGACTCCGAGGCCACGGAATGAGCCTACTGAGGTGCGGTTTGCCTTATCATAGGATGCCTTGAAGATGAACTGGATGCCGGTGCGCTCAGATATTTTCTTGAGCGTGCGTGCCATTTCCCATGCGAATTCCTCTGATTCAAGGGCGCAGGGGCCGAGGATGAAGAAGGGCGCGGAAGGGTCGATTTTAAGATTACCTATTTGATTCATGATAAGTGGGAACTGTTTGATAGCGTATGCACGGAGCCTTGATAAGGCACGTTAAATTTCTGGTAGAAAGGTATTTATTTTCACTCATGCAGCTTACCCTTTGTGGCGCGTGGCGACGAAGGGAGGGGCTACGCTTTCTCCTTGAGAGCGTCAGTGGCGATATTAGCAGCTCCGATCAAGCCTGCGTGATTGCCAAAATGAGCTGGTAGGATGCTCAGCTCTTGGTGGAATGGAGCGGCTAGCTGGTGCTTCACGAGCTTTTCTAGTGGGTCGAAGATGTGCTTTCCTGCCTTGGAGACACCGCCTCCGATGACGACAGCTTCGGGGTTAAATAACCAGCATGCGTTGACGATCGTGCAGGCTAGCTTTTCGGCGATGTTCTCCCAGATAGATATGGCGAGAGCGTCACCATTATCGGCGAGGGCGCTCAGTGCCGCTGGTGAGCAGTCATTGATGTGGATTTCTTCACCTTGCTCACGGTAGCTCTGCTGCATGTATTGGGCGATTTGGCGGTTGCCGATGTAGTCTTCGATGGCACCTGTGTTGTTATATTTGCCTGACTTACCTTGGTAGTCGATGGAGGTTTGCCCGAGCTCTGCTGCTGAGGAGTTACTGCCTTGGATGAGTCGATTACTTGAGATGATACCAGCTCCTAGTCCTGTTCCTAGGGTGATGCAGATGAGGTGTTGCTTACCTTTTCCCGCACCGTATTTCCACTCGGCATAAGCCATGGCATTGGCATCATTATCAATGGCACAGGGCAGGGACGTGAGCTCCTCGATGGTGTCGTTGAATTCGATGTTGAGCCAGCCGTTTACATTAGGAAGCTCGTAGATGATGCCTTTTTGGGCATGGACAAAGCCGGGGACGCCTCCTCCGACGGCTACGATGTCGGGGTATTTCTCTTTGTAATCATTGATGACACTAGCAATGGCCTCGATGAGTGGCTCGGGGGCACTATAGGCTTCGGTGGGGATGGGTGTTGCTAGTTCGAGTATTTGCTGTCCTTGGACGACGCCTATTTTCACAGAGGTGCCTCCGAAGTCTATTCCAATAGCTGTAGGTTGATCTGAGGCTTGATCAGTAGATTGATCGGAGGGGGGGGGAGAAGAGTGATCGAGAGTAGGCATAGAGACGAAGTTGTTGTTGTTCATCAGATGATGTTTTGAGAAAAAGGTGCACGGAAAAGTGACTTAGAGCAAGACACTTTAATAGCTCATTGAGAGGGGCGATTTTAAGGCGTATTTAGCCCTGAAATGATGCGTAATCCTTCTAGTGTAAGCTGTGGGCAGAGGTGCTCGATTTCTGGCAGGCCTTCGGCAATGAGCTTGGCATCACCTCCGGTGGCGATGATGGTGGGGTGAGGGGGTAGTTCTTTTTTTAAGTTATTGAGGATCTCTCTGACGAGGCCACGGTAGCCGTAGACGGCACCAGCGAGCATGGCTTCTTCGGTGGATTTGCCGATAGCATTTTTGGGCTCTTCTAGCTTGATGTGGGGGAGGAGAGCTGTTCGCTTGGCAAGTCCCTCTGTCATCGAGGCGAGACCGGGGGCGATGACTCCTCCTAGGTAGGCGATGGTGCCGTTCTCATCAGGTGCTACGATGTCGAAGGTGACGGCGGTGCCGAAGTCGATGACGATGGCTGGACTACCGTAACTATCGTAGGCTGCCACAGCATTGGCAAGTCTGTCGGCTCCTATTTGCTCGGGCTGCGGGTAGGAGAGAGCGATGGGTAGCTGGCTTTTATGGCTGAGTCGATGGCAGGGCTTGTCTGCTAAGTATTCTGCGAGAATGAGCGCCTTCTGCGGGACGACGGAGCTAATAATAGATCTGTCCCAGTGAATGTCAGCAAGGGTGCTGGCGAGTGTTTGCTGAGAGATGTCAGCGGTCTGGATCACAGCCGTCCAGTCAAGAATGTCAGTGCCGTCAGCGAGGGCAAACTTGGTGCGTGTATTCGAGTTATCAATGATCAGAGTTCTCATGGCCAAATATCGTATCTGGATGAGGAGTAGCTGATATCGCTACTAAAGAAAAGGATACGCTAGAGAAATGGGCAAAAAAAACTGGGAGCGCCCGCAGGCACTCCCAGTAACATTAATATTCGAAAGCTATTATGAGTTGTAAGCAGGTGTTCCGTGCTCAGCAACGTCAAGACCTTCAGCTTCTTCAGCTTCATCTACGCGGACACCCATGATGACCTTGATGATTGAGAAGATGATGTATGATGCTCCGAATGCGAATACACATACTGAACCGATACCTATAAGCTGTGCACCTACTGTAGCTGCATCAGAGAAGAACGCTACAGCGAGTGTTCCCCAGATACCTACGACACCGTGAACTGAGATAGCTCCTACTGGATCGTCGATCTTGATCTTGTCGAGGAAGAGCACTGAGAAGACAACGAGTCCACCACCTACGAGACCAGCAACAATTGACCAGCCTGGTGAGATAACGTCTGCACCGGCAGTGATTGCTACGAGGCCAGCGAGGAATCCGTTAAGAGCCATTGAGAGGTCAGGCTTCTTGAGGACGATCCATGAGATGAGGATGCTACCAAGAGCACCTGCACAAGCTGAGAGTGTTGTTGTAACGAATACAGTTGATACGAGCTGGGCGTCAGCAGAGAGCACTGAACCACCGTTAAATCCGAACCATCCGAGGAAGAGGAGGAATGCACCAATGGCTGCAAGTGGAAGGTTTGATGGGAGGATAGGCTTGAGGCCTTCCTTAGTGTATTTACCCTTACGAGCTCCAAGAACGAGCACACAAGCAAGAGCAGCGAATCCACCAAATGCGTGAACTACAGTAGATCCTGCGAAGTCGTAGAAACCTTTGTCAGCAAGGAATCCTGTGCCCCAGTGCCATGAACCAGCGATTGGGTAGAGGACAGCTACGAGAATAGTAGCGAATACAAGGAATGAACCGAGCTTAACACGCTCAGCTACTGCTCCAGAAACGATCGTCGCTGCTGTAGCGGCGAACATAGCCTGGAAGATGAAGTCAGCCCAGTATGTGTAACCAGTGCTGTATTCTGAAGTGAAATCGGCACTTCCAGCAGTAGCAGCAGCCATTCCACCAAATTGTAGGAAGCCATTCCAAGCTTCGGGATCAGCACCACGATCACCAGGGTAGTGAGTATTAAATCCTACGAAGTAGTATGTAAGAACACCCATGGAGATGATGAAGCAGTTCTTGAAGAGGATGTTTACAGTATTCTTGCGCTGACAAAGGCCAGACTCGAGAGTTGCGAAACCAAGGTGCATGATGAAGACCAATGCAGCTGAGATAAGAATCCAGAGGTTATTGAGTGCAAACTTTACGTATTCAGGACTAGCCTCGAAAGTTTCATATGCGGAAGGAGCTGCTTCTTGAGCAAATAAGCTTCCTGCACCTAGTAATAGCAAGGATGTCGGTAGTAGTGTTTTAATAGACATAGAATGTGTGTGTATTGTTTTGAACAATGTAGTTTAAGCATGAACCATGCCAATATTGACGTTAAATGAAATTAATTCATTTAACGTCATAGATGTAGGGATTGAGCGCTGTGTTATGTCACGATAAGTTGTCTGCTTGGCCGTTGTTAGGCTTCTCACGAGTAGTTATGGGCGACGGTTAGTCATCATGGCGGTGATTTTATTTAATTTAGATTTCTTAACTATTACTCGATTTTTCGATGGACAGGACGGCTGTGTATTAGTATTCCTCACCATGACTATGAATAATACTACTAAATCAATCATCCTCGGCTGTTCTGCAGTCGCCGCAAGCGTCGCTTCTGCCTCAGCTGAAATCCAAACAGAGATAAACACTGGCTATCACTCGATCTATGAGTTTCGTGGTGTAGACTTCGGTGACAATCTCGTTACTACAAGTATTGATGCCAGCACAGAGATCGCACCCGGACTGAGCTTAAGTGCAGGTGTCTGGTATGGCGACAGCAATAGTAATAATAGTAACAGACACTTCGAGGAGCTCGACCTCTATTTCTCACTTACCAAGTCCTATGAGCGATTCGACGTCAGTGTCGGATATACTCACTACGGATTCATTGGTGGGCTTTCAGAGAATAATACCAGTGAGTGGTTTATCGGAGCGTCGACTGATCTCGGTCGCGGCGTAGGTCTCTCGCTTAACTTTTACAGAGACCTTGATGCTTTCGAGGGATCCTATATCGAAGCTGAGTTTACCAAGAGCTACACAGCCTTTGATAATGTAGCTATCGATCTAGCGGCAGGTATTTCATACAGTGATGGCTATAACAGCGACACCAATGGCAGATCGCTCAATGGTCTCAATAGCTACTACATTTCTGCATCTAGCCCATGGGAGATTGGTAAAGGTGTCGTTATGACTCCTTACCTGAAGTTTGTCGTAGCTGACTCTGAGCTAGCAAGTGGTGAAGATGGCGAAAGCAACAACCTCCTCCTCGGTGGTGTATCATTTAGCTACGCATTTTAATCAACGAGAGATCTAATTCTCGGGTAGTATGATCGATACTACTTGTTTTTTTTGATGGGAGCTCATTTCGGCAGATGCCGTGTGAGCTCTCATTTTTTGTCTTAGTGACTCAGTAATTCACTAGCTAATGACCGTCGCGGCTGATGTGCCTGCGAGATGACCACTGGTCCATGCGTTTTGGAAATTAAAGCCACCTGTGACGCCGTCAATATTGAGAATCTCACCTGCGAAGTAGAGACCGGGCTGGATCTTACTCTCCATTGTCTTGAGGTTCACATCAGGTAGCTTCACGCCGCCGCAAGTGACAAACTCATCCTTATTAATACTCTTGCCCGAGACTTGGTAGCTGCCCGCAGTGAGCTCCTTGATGAGCTTCTGAGAGCAGTCCTTGCTGAGCTGAGACCAGATACAGTCGTCGCTCACACCCGCAGCGATACAGAGCTTTTCCCAGAGTCTCTTGGGGAATGCCTCGAAGGGCGCGCGTCCTCGCACCTTACGCTTACCCCAGTCCTTGCGCGTGCTCACGAGCTGACTGGCGACATCCTGATCGGGTAGCCAGTTGATGGCTATTTGAAAGCGGTAATCCTGGTCATGTAGCTCACGAGCTCCCCATGCAGAGGTCTTAAGAATCCCCGGGCCACTCATGCCGTGATGGGTGATGAGTAGAGGGCCGCGAGCAGAGAGCTTGCTACCTACCACAGACACGGCACTATCCTGCACGGAAACACCCGGCAGCTCCGAGATACGAGAGTCATCGATATTAAAGGCAAAGAGCGAAGGCACATTGGTAATGAGCTCATGCCCGAGAGAGGAGGCGAGCTTCGCACCAGCAGCTAGGCGAGTGCCACCAGTGGCGAGGAGTAGTGACCTCGTGCGGTAGCACGCGCCCTCATTCTTATCCTCACCCTGAGCTTTCCCCGTCGTAAGGTGGAAGAGCCCATCTTTATAAGTCACTGACTTTACACCAGTGGAAGTCCTCACCTGCACACCAGCGCGGCTAGCCGCACCAGTAAGACAGTCGATAATCGTCTGTGAGCTGTCAGTGGTGGGGAACATCCGCCCATCTGGCTCGGTCTTGAGCTCCACGCCTCTACTGACAAACCACTCCACCGTCTCGGTGGCACCAAAGCTATGAAAAGGGCCAATGAGTGACTTGTGCCCGCGTGGGTAATACTGGCTCAGAGCCTTAGGCTCGAAACAAGAATGGGTGACATTACACCTGCCACCTCCAGAAATCTTCACCTTACCGAGCACATTGCCCGACTTCTCCAAGATCAGCACCTTCGGCTGAGTAGTCGGCTCACTTGATCCAGCCGACTCAGCATAGGTAATCGCGCTGAAAAAACCAGCCGCACCACCGCCTACAGCGATGAAGTCATAGATAGGGGAGCTATCAATATCGGAGTTACTAGACACACCCGACTTACTCGCCATTCTCTTCTTCCAGCTCGAACTCTGCCCAAGCCACACTCTCATTAAGCTCAGTGACGGCACGAGTAACGAGCTCATCGATATCTGGCTCCTCTTCCTTCGAATTAAAGGCAAGAAGTGTGCCAGCGTGCTCCACCTCAGGAGGCTCGATTTCTGAACCCGATACACGGACGCAGAACCAATCCACAAGCCCTTCACCAGTATCAGGAAGCCAGCGCACAATCAGCTCGATGGTCACCACAGGATCTTCCTCCCCGAGGTCTTCTTGGTTCGCGATATCAAGCTCATCGCAGTCGATACCAGCCAAGACTTCTAGCTCAGCATCATCAGAACGCAGGTTAAGTTGGGTCTCGATCTTCTCGAAAACGGCTTCTTTTTTGGAAATGATTCTCATAGGACGGTGTTATAAAAGTGGTAAAAGGGATTAAAGAGGGCTGAGCGGAATAATACGCAGTGTGAAAGGTAGGGTGCATATGCCTTGTAGGCAAGATGCACGCTCACTACTCACGCTCAGCTAGCTAAGAACGTAGATAAGCAAAGAAGTAGGGATTAAGAAGTTTAAAATGGATCAATGAGATCGAAGTCATACTTATTGTAGCTCTCTTGTTTAGCCTTATTTTTAGCTTATTGAGGTTGGCTTGGTTGCTGCATATATTCTGCGATAGCTCTGACCCAATCTACGATCTTAGTATGGAGCATATGAAGGTCAGCATCTTCGATGGGATGCCATTTCTTAATGATATAGCGTTTGTTTTCTATCTTGTGACCTTGCATATGCTGCTTTAGCTCAGGGTGTTGAAGCATGTGATTATTGAGAAATTTGCGACTTTTATCGTTTCTTGCAAATAGCTGGAACTCCCAGCCTGCAACGCTTAGACATAGATCAATAGCAATTCTGTGACCTTCATCGTGTTTTAGGTCGAAAACGAGGCAGCGCTTGGCATGTATCCATGTTTTTCCGTCAGATAGAAGTGATGTGAAGTTCAGGTCTGAACTCTCACTATCAGGATCATTGATTATCGAGGATAGCTGGGAAATAACGTCTCTAAACTGATTGTTTAATGAATCTTGAGCTTTGATTAACTCGTTGATGTCCGCTTGATTATTGATGATGAAGTGATCAGTATCGTCTAATTTCATAGTCTTTATGTTGCTGAAGTTTCGTGATGTTTGGATGAAGTCAGTGAGGAAGGTTATCCACTTAGGTGATGCTTGATGAAGCTTTGTTCCTAGCTGTTGCTCGACGGCATCCCAGACTTCATGGTAGGTGATGGATTTGAAGCCTCCCTCATGAGCTTGATTGTAGGTATTAGGGCTCAATAGAGCATTATGAAACTTTGGAGATTCATATTCCTCAGAGTTGATGTCTTTATCATACCTATTGGCTAGATCCTTAGCGTAGTGGGCGAGATCGTTATCGAGGTGGTGGTAGACCTTGTTTTCAATGGCTAAAATACCTCCTGAGAATTCTACCACAAGGTCGATGCGCTTGTGCTCTTTAGTTAACCACTCCCTGTGCACAGCG
>JALZUH010000011.1 GCA_023301645.1 Akkermansiaceae bacterium | reverse complement strand
CATAAGCAGCACCAGTAATACGAGGAATGAGGAGACAACTCCCATGCCTACGATCATTAATTCTAAGCCTTCTTTAATCATGATGTATTTTATTATCAGCTGCTGACGGTTAAGTAAACCATTGGAATGAAACGTTTATGTGAATGAAGTCTTTATAGTAGCGAAACTTAGCTGGTAGGGTTTTAACTCCTTGCTTGCAGTGCTTTTACGGCTGACCAGGTGGAGACTCCGTAGGGGACGAGGTAGGTGAGGAGTATTTTCGCTAGGTCACTGCGCCGGAAGCTCATGTCGGCTAGTTTGTCGTAGTGATTGATGAGGGCGAGTAGGCTGCCGACTACGATGGCGATCTTGATGGCTGCGAGGACGACAGGGCGGGAGAGTGCGATGGAGAGAGATGATCCTGAATTGGATTTAGAGTCTGGTTTAGCGTCTGATTTGGAGCTGACTGGCTGGTGGGAGGAGTCCATGGGTTGAGTGGTGGGTGGGAATGTTGGAGCTTGGCGAGTCTTGACGAAAAAGCCTAGCTTCAGCAGGTGTGAAGCTAGGCTTGAGTTGATTGTTTTAGCTACTAGCAGAATTAGTCGCGCGACATGAAGATGCGCAGGATATACCAGAAGAGTAGTGCGATACTGGAGAAGAGTCCGAGTGCTGCGGCTACATACTGAGATGTGCCGTAGTGGTGGATGATGTTTCCTGTATTATAGAGGATAGTTCCAGCGGCGAAGATGACCATGGCTACAGAGAACCATAGGCCAAGGGTGAAGGCACCGGGAAATACAATGGATACGACGATGAGTCCGAGTGCTACGAAGCCTACGATCTTGAGCATGCCACCGAGGAAGGAGAAGTCTTTCTTCGTGGTGAAGGCGATGAATGTGAGTGCTAGGAAGAGCATGGCGGTCACGCCTCCAGCTTTCATGATCATGGAGTTATCACCTGACATGATCTGGGCTTGGAGAAGGAGGGGTAGCATGATGAGTGCTTGGATCACGACGTAGACGCCTAGTCCTAGATACTGAGTGCTGAGGCTAGTGGAGCTCATGGCCCATTTGTGCGCCATGTGTGAGACACCCATGTAGACGCCCATGACGATGAGCCAGCTGTATTGGTTAGCTCCGAGTAGGCTGAAGACGGTGTTACTAATGTTGGGGATGTTCAGCAGGAGTGCTTCGAGCAGGGCAAATATTGCGACTGCTCCAGCGAGGTGGGCGTAAGTTTTACGAATGAAGGCTGCGCGGACATCTAGTGGCTGGTCAGCAACTGTGTAAGGATTAGCATATGCGGTGTTCATAGTGATGCTGAGTATAACGGTGGTTTGCTAAGAATCGAGTGGTTTCGTAGAAAATTTGAGTTTTTGTGTATATAGCAGGCTGGGCTATTGGCTTATATAAGGTCTTTTCTGCTGGGGTGTTCTGGTTTATTTCATTTCTGCCCACGTTGTTATGAATGCTTATATCCTTGCTGCTCGACCTAAGACTTTGCCCGCTGCGATTGTTCCTGTGTGGGTGGGCGTGGTGCTGGCGTATTACTTGCAGGGGAGCTGGAGCTTGTCTCTTGCTGTCTATACGGTGATGGGGTCGATCTGGATTCAGATTGCGACGAATTTTTTCAATGATGCGATTGATTCAGATAAGGGGGCGGATACTGATGCTCGAATCGGGCCGGTGAGGGCGACTGCTTCTGGGCAGCTTTCGCGCAGGAGTGTGTATGTGGCAGCATGTGTGTGCTTGCTTGTTGCTGCTGCTTTTGGTGCGCCTTTGATTGCGGCGCGTGGGTGGCCGTTATTGGTCATTGGTCTGCCTTCGTTTTACTTTTCGTATGGCTATACGGGTGGGCCTTGGCCACTTGCTTATAAGGGATTAGGGGAGGTTTTTGTGGTGTTGTTTTTCGGTGTGGTTGCCGTTACGGGGACCGTGTTTGTGCAGACTGGGGTCTGGCACAGTGAGGCGGTGATTGTGGGCTTTGCTATCGGGTGTTTATCGGCAGTGCTGATCTCGATAAATAATCTGCGTGATGAGGTGGAGGATCGCTCGAATTCTAAAAATACGCTGGCAGTCCAGTGGGGTAGGAGACGTGCTTTACTGCTGCTCTACGGGATGAACCTGGCTGCTTATGGCTGCGCGTGCGTGTTGTTTTTCCCCTTGGTGGGATTGGAAATACTTTATTTCTTACCAGCGGCATTACTTGGGGTGGTGATCATGAGGCTGGTGAGTGTGACGGCGCCGAGTGCTGCCTATAATAAGTTTTTGGCATTGGCGGCGGTGCAGCTGGTGCTTTTTGGTGCGGGCTTGAGCGTTATTGCTCTGTGATGGCTTGTAGTCTGTGGTTGTGCAGATAAGATAAGGGCGTGCTTCATTCGATCTCTATCCATAGATATACACTGCGTAGTCGGGTGTCCCTGAACGCGGCGTCTGTGCGTCGTGAGTTTCAGGGGGTGCTGATCCGTGTGGATGTGGGCGATGACGGCGCGGGGAATAGAATATTTGGCTATGGCTGTATTCATCCGTGGGTGGAGCTGGGGGATGTGGCCTTGGACGATAGCTTGGCGATGCTAGCTGATGGCGAGATGACGGTGCTGGCTCGTAGGGCGGTGCAGTGCGCGCAGGTGGATGGTGCGGCTAGGCGCGTGGGTCAGAGTTTATTTCAGGGGCTGAGGGTGCCGGCGAGTCACGGGACTCTGCTGATGGAGGCGTCTGCTGTGGCTGAGGCTGTGGAGAGAGGCTTTACCACCGTGAAGCTAAAGGCGGGGCGAGACTTGGACAATGAGGCTAGATTCATCAAGGAGCAGGCAGCTTTGTATCCGGATATGAGGTGGCGGCTGGACTTTAATCACTCGCAGAGTGCTGCAGTGGTGGAGGGTTTCTTGGCGTCTCTGGGCGAGGATGTGGTCGGGAGATTGGATTTTATTGAGGATGGGTATCTGGTCGATGAACTAGCTGCTGGTGCAGGCTCACTGAAGGTGGGTGGGGTGCCGATGGCAGTGGATCGCGGTGTTGAGGAGGGGAGTGCTGAGATGGATGTGGCGGTGATTAAACCTGCGGTTAATGAGTCGACTGGGTTACTAGCTAGGGCTCGGCAGCTAGGGCACGGTGTTGTTTATACGAGCTACATGGATCATCCTGTGGGGCAGTGTTTTGCCGCGTATGAGGCAGCACTCGCCTACCGTGATCATGCTGACCTTATGACTACCTGTGGTTTAGTGACACACGGGTTATTCGAGCCTGATGAAGCTTTGGTTGGTTTTTTAAATAAGATGGGGAATCCTAGTCCTGAGTTTCCAGTGTCGACTGAGGCGGGGCTTGGTTTTGGTGATTTACTGGTGAATTTAGAGTGGGAGGATTGGGTATGAGTGTGAGGCTAAATGATCTTCGCAGCAGTGAGTTCTGGCTGTCGGATGATAGCGTGGTGATGGTGAATGATCGTGATCCGTCCGCTGTGTCTGAGGCTGAGGCGATCGGGCAGTGGCTGTCAGGGAGTGATGCTGGGGGGAGTTTGGATTTAGTCGGGGGGCATTTGCTGTTTGCTACTTCTGGGTCGACAGGTTCGGGGAAGTGGGTGGCTCTATCTAAGGAGGCGATGCTGGCTTCGGCTCGGGCGGTCAATGAGCACTTAGGGGCTAGTGATGAGGATGTTTGGCTGCTGGCTTTACCTGATTTCCACGTCGGTGGGGTGGGGGTGTTTGCGCGTTGTTTCGCCTCATCATGCGGGCTCGTCGAGCTTGCTGGTAAGTGGAGTGGGCAGGGGTTTTACCAAGTGGCTTGTGAGGCTTCGGTGACACTGTCCGCCCTTGTGCCAACGCAGCTAGTGGATCTGGTGAATTTGGGCTTAAGGGCTCCTGCTTCATTGCGGGCTTTACTCATCGGTGGCGGGCGCTTGGATGATCGTATTTATCAAAAGGCGGTCGCTCTGGGCTGGCCTGTAGTCGAGACGTATGGAATGACTGAAACTTGCTCTCAGGTGGCGACAGCTGAGCTGGGGAGTCGGTCTCTTAGGCTGCTGCCACTGTGGCAGGCTGAGCTAGGTGAGGATGGTCGCTTGCGCTTGCAAGGCGAGGCTCTGATGTCTGGCTATGTGAGCCTAGTGGATAGTGAGCGCGGGAAGTATGAGCTGGTGCGGCAAGAGGACTGGTATGTGACGAGTGATGTCGTCGAGCTGGCTGGTGATAGCTTGGTCGTGATCGGGCGTGCCGATCGCTGTGTGAAGATCTTAGGCGAGCTGGTGAACTTAGCGGCCGTGGAGTGTGCCCTGATGGATAGCGTGGAGTCGCTGGGCTTGGCTGCTGATGGGCTCTCTGCTAGTGGCGTGGCGGTGGTGGTGGTGCCCCATCTTCGTATGGGTTATGAGATGGTTCTCTGCTGCACTGCTGCTGATGTGGATACAATGGAGCGCGCGCTAGCGCATTATCACCTGTCTTGTGCGCCATTTATGCGGGTAAGGGAGCTGTGCACGGTGGGAGAGATTCCTCAAAGTGCGCTGGGTAAGGTGCGCTATGCTAAGCTTACCGAGGAGGTTCGGGCGTTAGTCGCTAGTGAGTGACATCGATGATGTCGTCTAGTCGGTGCCTAATGATAGATCTAGATGTCTATCTGAGGGTGGTTTTAGCGCTGCAGGAGTAGTATGTCTTCGTTTTCCATGCCTGTGATTTTGCGTAGGCCAGAGACGAAGCGGAACATGATGGCTATGAGGATAGTGATCATGGGGACACCGATGACGGCAAAGCCCCAGCCAGTGAGCTTGGCTACGCCGGTGTTAAAAGCTTCTTGGGAGTGGGTGCTGTCATGGAGGAAGTGCATGGCTAGGAAGTAGTTCATGACCATGCTGATGAAGAATGAGCTGGCGAGGAGGATAGTGCCAGAGAAGATGAGTTTCTTGTAGTCGGCCGTGGCTGACTTTTCTGCGACGCGCTTTTCGATGAGGGGGACGTTGAAGAATTCTGGATTGTAGATGAAGACGTTAATGAGGGGGGTCTTTGTCCAGTGGGAGATGAGGATGGTAATGCCGAAGATGAAGGGGATGGCGGCTTCTTTCAGGGCGAACCAGAGCGGGGCTTGGGCGTCGACGGTGCCATTGTCCTGATAGGCCATGATGGATATGCCTCCTGTAAGTAGGATACTGACGACTCCGAGGATGGAGAAGAAGTTGGGTTTCTTGGTTTTTACCAAGTGGTGGATGCCGTAGATGACAGGAAGGCAGACGGCGATGATCATGCCCCATACTGGTCCTACTTGCCATAGCTTATCACCTGTTTTGCCGAGGATGCCTAGGGCTGCTACGGGAATGAGAACATTCCACATGATGTTGGCTAGTGGGTTTTCTTGCTGTTTCTTCGCCATGGCTGTTTTTTGGTGGGGTGTGAGATGAACGTTACGAGGGGGAAAGGCTACGGCGACCAAGTGAATGGTCGCCGTAGGGTGGATTAGCACGAGGGCTAAGAAGGATGCTGTCGATTAGGATTTCAAATACCAGATTCTAGGTGTTTGATTCTTTATCTTGGGCCCTTTGTTTTAGGCTTTTTTGTAGATGGAATTGCCCGTTGAGCGTAGGTCGTCACAGGCTTGCTTGAGACGGTCACAGAGGCTTTGTTCGGCTTTTTTAAGGTAGCCGCGAGGGTCATACATTTTTTTGTTTCCAACTTCGCCGTCGATTTTGAGCACGCCTTCGATGTTTTCACACATATGGGCGGCGATAGGGCGGGTAAAGGCGTATTGGGTGTCGGTGTCGATGTTCATCTTGATGACACCGTAGTCGATGGTCTCGCGAAGTTCTTCGATAGATGAGCCTGATCCACCGTGGAAGACGAGGTCCATTTCAGCTTCTTGTCCGTATTTTTCGATAACGGCCTTTTGTCCGTCACGTAGGATGGTGGGCTTGAGCTGAACGGCACCTGGCTTATAGGCTCCGTGGACGTTACCAAAGGTGGCGGCGAACATGAAGCGGCCGATACCGTGGAGAGATTCGTAGACTTGTAGCATGTCTTCGGCTGAGGTGTAGAGCTTCTCAGCAGGGAGTCCAGAGGTGTCGTGTCCGTCTTCTTCTCCTCCAACACATCCAGCTTCTACTTCGAGGATGATGTCTAGCTCGGCGCACTCTTTGAGGAGCTCAGTAGAGATCTTGAGGTTTTCGTCGAGGTCGACGACTGAGCCGTCAAACATGTGTGATTGGAATAGTGGGCCTTTTCCTTCTGCTATACGCTCGCGTGATGCTTGTAGTAGTGGGCGCAGGAAGCTGTCAACTTTCGCAGGGTGACAGTGGTCAGTGTGGAGGGCAATGAGGACATCATATTTCTCCGCTAGTCTGTGGACGGCTTCGGCTAGGACAATGGCTCCGAAAGCTTCGTCAGCGAGGGCTGTCCCAGATGCGAAAGCGGCTCCTCCAGTAGAGACTTGGATGATGCCATCAGATCCAGATTCAGCGAAGGCTTTGAGAGCTCCGCTGGCGGTGGCGAGTGATGTGATGTTGATAGCGGGGTATGCGAAGCCTTCTTTTTGGGCGGCTTCGAGCATAGCGACGTATTGCTTTGGTGTGGCGACTGGCATGTTGCGATGATTGTTAACACAGTAGTGTGTGCGTAGCAAGTATAGGTAGGTGTGAAAATTACTTAAAGAGTTTCAATAATATCTACACAGCAGCGAGTCCATGTCTCAAGGCGCTCGTAGAGATTTCCTGTGAGATGGTCGAGTGAGCAGAGTTCTAAATTAGCAATAGCATCTTCATTGGCGCGGACTAGGTCGTTTTCGAGGTCGATCATGTGAACGACTCCGAGGTGGACTTTTCCGACTTCATTGCTGTCGTCATTGAGGAGGGCGACGATGCGGTTGGTGTAGCTGCCTGTGATGTTGAGCTCTTCGTTGATCTCACGATTTACGCCTGCCATGTAGGTGTCCATACCAAGGGGGTCTTCACGCTTGTCTACGGGATTGATGTGTCCGCCTATGCCGATAGAGACTTGGGCGTGTAGGCGGGATTCGCCTCCTGATTTGCCGCGTGTGTAATGCAGATAGCGTGTGCCGCTGCTGTCCTTTACTCTGAATATGCAGTAGGGGATGAGTTGCTTGTGGGTGGGGTCTTCCTCTGCGCTTCCTCTGTCCATGAAGAAGTTATTATCAGGGTGAAGTAGGGAGGGGAGGTAGTGGTCGGTATCGGTGCTGATACCTTGGAACTCTCCTAGTGAGTCGAGGAGGCTGCGTTTGATTACGAGGATTTGCTCGCCTTGGTAGTCTTTCATAGGTGTGATACTAGGTTGATTGTGATCTGAGGTAGTTAATGATGTGTTCATCACTTTCGCCAGAGGCCCATACATTTCTGAGGAAGTCTGCTGGGTGGATATTACCGTGAGTTCGGAGGAATTTCCGGTCGCCGCCGCAGCCATACATGATGTCAGGGTCGAGCTCTCCTTTGAGCTTGGCTCGTGCTTTCTTAAGAATGCGCGGGAAGTAATTAAGCCCGTCAAGGGTGTCGCCAAAGGTGGGGAGGTCGAGGCTGTTGATCTCATGGGGGCTGAGCTCGCCATTCTGAACGGTGAACAGATAGTCTCTGCGAACAGCTGCGACGAGAAGGGCTGTGGACTTGCTAGGGAGTCCTTCGTCAGCGAGGTCTTCTACGAAGTCAAAGAGCTCGCGTGGCTTATAGCCGATGGACTTCAGGAAGCTGAGGTCTTCCTCACTGTAGTGGGAGAGGTAGTCGCTGTTGCCTGCTTGATATTGCTCAAGGCACTTAGTGAATAGGGTGAGAAATTGTTCGTTCCAAGTCATGATGATGGCAAGTTATGGTAGCGATGGCTTAGTTACAAATGAAAATAGCGAGCCACTTGGTGAAGTGGGCTCGCTATGGAAATATGAGGTGCTGTCTATGTGCTTAGTTAGCACGTCCTGAGTAGGATGCTTCAGCGGTGTTGATCTTGAGCTTGTCGCCTGGCTTTACGAAGAGTGGCACTTGCACGATGAGGCCAGTTTCTAGGGTAGCTGGCTTGGTTGGGTTATTAGCAGTGTCTCCTTTGATTCCTTCTGATGACTCAGTGACTACGAGCTCGACTGTGCCGGGAACGTCTACGGTTACAGGGTTGCCTTCGATGAAGAGGATTTCAGCCTGCATGCCTTCTACGAGGTAGAATTTATTATCGCCAATGAGCTCTGCGTCGAGGGTGATGGTCTCGTAGCTAGTCATGTCCATGAAGTGAAAGCCAGATGGGTCGCCGTAGGAGAATTCAAGCTTCTGACGGTCCGTGTCGATGATTTCTACTTTGTCACTAGAGGCAAAGCGGATGCTCTTTGTTTTTCCAGACTGAAAAGAACGGATGGTGACAGCAACGAGCGCATTACCTTTTCCTGGTGTGCGGTGGTCTAGTCCGAGGACGATGCCTGTTTCACCTTCATACTTGATACATTGTCCTTTTTTAACGTTTGTTGCGACGGTTGCTGCCATGGTTTCGTGGAATTAGTTGTGGAATAGTGGGGCTAGTGACTAGCTTATGATGATCTCGTGATAAATACTTCACGTAGGTGTGAGATGCTTAACGGTTGATCTGGGTGAGGTCAATGGAGTTTTATTAAAGTGGGCAATTGCTGGGGCTTTTGGCTCAGTGGCTTGATCACTAGAGGCGCTACCAAACGCTGTGTATGAGCGGTGCTTCGAGGCTGCTTCGGAGCTCATCATAACGAGAGGGCGTGTGTAGGCGAATGCGGATGGTGATGGGGGTGCCTGCTTCGAGTGAGCTAGGGGCGATTACCTTGCTGTAGTGGTGGATTGTCTCGCCAGCTTTGATAATGAGGGGCTTGGGTTTTGCTAAGGTGAGGTTGTCAAGTGGGTTGCGTGCTAGGGGGACGGCATTGCCTTCAGCATCGTAGAGGTTGACTTCGATAAGGTTATTGGCTCTGTTGTAGAGGCAGGCAAAGGCGATGCTTGTGCCTGATTGGTTGAGCACGGTGTAGTCGAAGCTCACTTGCCTATGGCCTTGTTGGTTTTTGCCGAGTTGGAGGTTGGTGGCAGTCATGCTGACGTGGCTCAGGTCTACTTTGTCATTAAATGGGGTGTAGTAGATGGGGGCTACTTGTTCTGGCTGCTGCGGAGCTGTGCATGAGAGCGTGAGTAGGCATGCAATGAGTAATGCGGTTGTGCGTGCAATGTTGCTCTGAGCTGAGGGCTTGGTGAAATACATGGGTTTTTGTGGCTGTCAGCTACGGGTTGACTCTAGCTGATGAGCCTAGAGAAGCTTGAGACGAGCGAAGTCTTGGGTGTCGATGAGGCCAATGGGTTTATGCTGGGCATCGAGGACGACAATGTCATCGATGCGGTTTTTACCAATGGTAGCAACAGCTTCAGCGGCTAGTGAGCCAGATAGCAGAGTGACGGGGTCAGTGGTCATGAATTCCTCTACGGCTGCGGTGCCGATGTTTGGGTTTTGCTGAAATGCACGGGCGAAGTCTCCGTGGGTGAAAATACCAGCCATGGATCCGTCTTGGTTCGTGATGACACATGCTCCGCTGCGAGCTTCCCCCATGGCGTGGAGTGCGTCTTGGATGCTGTGGCTGGGTGAGATGGTGGCGATGGCACTGCCACTGCGCATGATGTCGTCTACTTTGGTGAGTAGTGCTCTGCCTAGTGCTCCTCCTGGGTGGAAGCGAGAGAAGTCGTCTTCGGTGAAACCGCGTGCTTCTAGTAGTGCCATGGCGATTGCGTCGCCCATGACGAGCATGGCTGTGGATGAGGAGGTGGGGGCGAGATTAAGCGGGCATGCTTCACGCTCTACGGTGGTGAGTAGGGTGATGTCACTGTGCTGGTCTAGTGTGGATCCTGCTTTTCCGGTAATGGCGATGGTTTTGACGTCGAGGCGTTTGATGAAGGGGAGTAGGTCGAGTAGCTCTGAGGTCTCTCCTGAGTAGGAGAGGGCGATGACGGCATCTCCGTCTGAGATAAGTCCGAGATCTCCGTGGAGTGCATTTTGTGAGTTAAGCACTACGGCGGTGGAGCCAGTTGAGTTGAGCGTGGCCGCTATTTTGTGACCAATGTTGCCAGATTTGCCAACGCCGATGACGACAATCTTCTGATTGGCCTGAATGCTGCTTTTTAATAACTCGATAGCGTGGCCAAACGAATCGTCGAGTGATGATGACACTCTTTGGAGCTCTGCTATTTGTATTTCAAAGGTTTGGGCGCCTCGTTTCAAGTAATCTGCTTGGTTCACAGCGCTAGATTTATATGGTTTGAGGCCATGCATAAAGGTCTAAAATGAGGAACTATAGGGCGAAATGAAAAAAAGTGATGATTTGATATCGTTTTTTCTTGTAGGAATCAAAAAACATGTCAGTTTGCCGCCGCGCCTAGCGCACCACGAGAAAGCGACCTGTTCGTCTAGTGGTTAGGACTCCGCCCTTTCACGGCGGCAACACGGGTTCGAGTCCCGTACAGGTTGCCATTTCTAAACC
>JALZUH010000010.1 GCA_023301645.1 Akkermansiaceae bacterium | reverse complement strand
GTGTCGTTGAGGGCGCGGGCTGCGTTTTTCTCCTCTTCGATCTTTTCGAGGTAGTAGGTGATGTTTCCTGCAAATGTCCGTGGTGCTTCTCCGGGGCGGAATTCGAGGGTTTTATTGACGATGGAGTCGAGGAACTGTCTGTTGTGCGATACGATGAGGTAGGAGCCGGGGTAGTTCTCTAGGGCATTCTGAAGAACGGCCTGTGACTGGATGTCGAGGTGGTTAGTGGGCTCGTCGAGAATGAGGAAGTTCGCAGGGCGCAGTAGCATGCAGACGAGTGCGACGCGGGAGCGTTCTCCACCAGAGAGGACTCCTACTTTCTTGAAGACGTCGTCACCTTTGAAGAGGAAACAACCGAGGAGGTTTCTGATGAGTGGCGCGGTGATTCTGGTGGCGGCTTTTTCGCAGCATTCTTGGACGGTGAGGCTGCCGTCGAGCTCGTCGGCGTGATTCTGCGAGAAGAATGATACGGCGGCTTTGTGGCCGAAGGTGTGGGTGCCTTGGTCGGGGGCTTCTTGCCCTGTGATCATGCGACAGAAGGTGGATTTACCGGCGCCATTAGGCCCTACGATGGCGATGCGCTCTCCTTTGGTGACTTCGAAGTCGAAGCCTTGTAGGATGTTTAGTTCGCCGTAGGATTTGTAGGCGTCTTCGAGGAGGGCGATGCTGTGGCCTGATGCTGGTGGCTCGGGGAACTTGAAGCTCATGACGGAGTCTTCTTGTTCGATCTCGATGAGTTCGATTTTCTCAAGCTGCTTGATTCGACTCTGCACCTGCTTCGCCTTTGAGGCAGTGGCGCGGAAGCGGTTGATGAAGTCTTTGGTTTGCTTGATCTCTCGCTGCTGAGATTTATACATCTTGAGCTGAATTTCTTTCCTCAGGATGGATTCTTTGGCGTAGAATGAGTAGTTTCCTGCGTATTCTTCTGCGCGGCCATGGCTGAATGCGATGGTGCGGGTGGTGAGCATGTCGAGGAGTCCAAGGTCGTGGGAGATGATGAGGATGGCTCCGGGGTAGTTCACGAGGTAGCTCTCCATCCACTTCTGTGATTCGATGTCGAGGTGGTTAGTAGGCTCGTCAAGAAGGAGGACTTCGGGCTGAGCGAGGAGGAGCTTCGATAGGGCGATACGCATCTGCCAGCCACCTGAAAATTCCTTACAGTCGCGTTCGAAGTCCTTGCGCTTGAAGCCTAGTCCAGTGAGCACGGATTCGATGCGGGGCTTGATCTTGCCGAGGTCGGCGTCTTCGAGCTTGAGCTCGAGCTCACCAATATCCATGAGTAGGTCTGAGTATTCGGAGGAGCGTGGGTCAGCGTCGGTGAGCTTTTCTACGAGCTCGTCGACTTGCTTCTGCATGTTTTTGGTCTCGGCGAAGGCGGACTCGACTTCGTCCCAGAGGGAGATACCTTCGATGTGGATGCCTTCCTGTGGGAGGTAGCCGATGTTGCAGTGCTTCGGCTTGGTGATCTTGCCACCACTGGTTTCAATGATCCCTGCGATGCACTTCATCAGTGTGGATTTGCCTGCGCCGTTATGACCAGCAAAGGCAATTCGCTCTTTTTCCATGACGGAAAAGGTGAGGTCTTTAAAAAGGACTCGAGGGCCATATTCTACACGGAGATTCTGAACGGTAAGCATCGCGGCTGTTTTCTGCCAGAAATCCAGAAGGAAACAATGGTTTAATGCTACCCCGTGCCGATTAGTAGAATTGATATTGTTAAATACGCCATCTTATTGGAAACTCTCACCCATGAATAAGATATGTGATGTAACGAGTGCGCTCATCGACCTCGCACTGAAGGAGGATCTCATCGGCTGCGGTGGTGATCTCGCTGGTGCTGGTGAAGTGTCTATGGAGGCGCTGGCTGATGGTGATGTTACTTCTGTTTACTTTGTCCCTAAGGAGCGAGTGTCTAACTCGGTGATCCATGCGAAGGATGATGGGGTGCTCGCTGGTATGGAGATCGCCTTAGAGGTCTTTCGCAGGATCGACCCCGCCCTTGAGCTGAAGGCTCTGATGAATGATGGCGATACTCTCAAGAAGGGTGATCATGTGCTTTCGATCAGTGGCTCGGCGCGCTCGATATTAACGGCTGAGCGCACGGCACTTAATTTCCTCCAGCGACTATCTGGCATTGCTTCACAGACACGCCTGTATGTCGCGGCTGTAAAGGGGACAGAGGCCAAGGTGCTCGATACGCGCAAGACGACTCCGGGCTGGCGCTCACTGGAGAAAATGGCGGTCTTGGCTGGCGGCGGAAAAAACCACCGCATGGGGCTATATGATCGCGCCATGGTGAAGGATAATCACCTCGTGGCACAGAATAAGCTAGAGGCGATCCAGGAGGCGATCGAGCAGCTCAGAAAAGACCGCCCATCTGTAGAGGTGGAGCTGGAAACAGATACCTTAGAGCAGGTGGGGGATTTCCTAAAGCTCGACGGTGTGGACTATATTTTACTCGATAACATGGACTGTGAGATGATGAAGAATGCGGTGATGATGCGAGATGCATATGGCGACGCGGCTCCTCGACTAGAGGCTAGTGGTGGTATTAATCTCAGCACCATTGGGGCTGTTTCACAAACCGGTGTGGACTTTATTTCTGTGGGGGCTCTGACTCACTCTGCGGTCGCACTGGATTTGTCATTAGACTTTCAGTAGATCGACTTTATACTAGAGGATCTTCTAAGATCGGCAACCCCACTAGAGCTACGATGATGACTCCTACCAATCAGCTAGGCACGCATTCCCTGTTTTCAGGGAGGCGCCGTGCTATCCTGTGCTGCTGTGCAGTTGTTTTTTCGTGCTCTTTTTTAGCATTTCACTCAGTCGCGCAGGCGGAGCCTGATGCTGCAGCAGATGAAGCACCTGAGTTAGCAACCAAGGTAGACTTCGAGAAAGCTAGCAAGGGGCTTTCCTCTGAAGACTTCGCTACTCGTGAGGCGTCATACCAGGCGCTCAAAATATGGGCAGAAGAGAACCAGAAAAACTCTGCTGAGAAGCTCTATAAATTCTGGAAAAAGCAGATAAACCCAGAGGCATTGGCACGCGCTGAGTCTCTGATGAAGGATGCCTTTAGTCATAGGTTCAGCAAGCAGGAGTATGGCTTTGTCGGAATAGGGCTAGGTGACGCTGTCATGTTTAATCCGAAGACAGACAAGCGTGGTGTGAGGGTAAGCTCTGTGAGCCCGATGCTGGCGGGGGATCAAGCAGGTCTACAATCAGGAGACACCATCACCGAGATCGATGGCATTACCTTCGACGCGCTCGAGAAAGCCTATCTCGCTAACATTAGCGACTATGAATACTTAAGCTCTACAGACTGCTTCATCTACTACATTCTCATGAAAGCACCTAAGACAATGGTCACGATGAAGGTCTTCACTGGCAACAAAGTGAGTGTGAAAACTATCAAGCTAGGAGTTCGCCCAGAGGCAAGTCCACCTGTGCCAGAGCATCTCGTGGCAGTGCGCCAAATTCTCTACCATAACTGGCTCGATGAGCAGGGGGAGTAGCACGGTTCTCCATGACTGAAAATATAGTGAAAACCTTTGCATTCGCGAGGCCATCGGCGTAACTTTATCTAGTAATGGATATGTTAGTCGCGCATGTAGAAAAAGGTTTGGAGCTAGATGGCTCTCAAATAAAATCAGCTGCCCAAATGCTTCTTAGCGAGGAAGTTGCTGATACTCAAAAGGCGCTTTTTCTAAGAAATCTCACGGCCAAGGGGGAAACCGCGGCAGAGATCGCAGGCTTTGTAGAGGCATTCCTCGAGCGTGCAGTCGATACCGGTGTCACTACCATGGAGTTCGACGGGCCGACTATTGATGTCTGTGGCACTGGTGGTGATAAGTTGAATTTATTCAATGTATCGACGACGAGTATGTTCGTCATTGCTGCTGGTGGCGCCACCGTGGTGAAGCACGGTAATCGTGGCATTACCTCTAAGAGCGGTGGCGCTGATGTTTTGGAGGAGCTCGGGATCAATCTTGAGCTCTCACCAGAGGGGTTTCGCCATTGTTTACAGGAAGCGGGTGTAGGATTCCTCTTTGCGCCTAAGTATCATCCTGCCTTTCGCGCTGTAGCAGGCGTGCGTGCGACTCTTGCTAAAGAGGGCGTTCGCACGATTTTCAATCTCATCGGACCCTTGCTCAATCCCGCTCGTCCCAGCTGCCAACTCGTCGGCGTATGTGACCCGAAGCTCAATGAGATGTTCGCCGAAATCCTCCAACGCCTCGGTAGAAGTAGCGCGTGGATTGTCCACGGTGCCACTGCTGATGGGGGCTCAGTCGATGAGGTTAGCCTGCTCGGCAGCACTCGTATTTCTAGATCAAGCGCTACAGCTGCTCTCCCAGATGAGCAGGTATGCCCCGAAGACTTCGGCCTCCAAACCTGCCAAGTCGAGGATCTTGAGGGTGGGGATGCCGTCGTCAATGCGAAGATCCTCATCGATATCCTTAGTGGTGACGACCAAGGGCCAAAGCGCGACATGGTCTTGCTCAATGCTGGAGCTGGCTTAGCATGTGCTGGTCTAGCTAAGAATCTCGCCGAGGGCATCCAGTCTGCTGCTGCCCTCATTGACTCAGGTGAAGCGCTGAAGCGTCTCCACATCCTCCAAGCCGCCTCCAAGCAATCGAGCTAGAGCTGGCTATCTTTATTATCAATATCACACCTATTTAAAACGATTATGAGCCCAAGTATAAAACCTAGCAAAATACCCCAAGAGAGAGATTTCACTGGCGGTATCATTCACTCTCACTCCTGTGCCTTCATCGGATCTACAGGTGAGAAAAAACTCGATGAGCGCCTCATCGAGCTCGCCAATGAAATCTCTGGATCTGAGGGGAACTGCCTTCTTTCTGAGATGCTCATCTCCGCCGTGAGAGTATCAAGAGGCTCTGTGTCCGAGGGTGACTTCAAGACGATGAACCGCACCATCAAAGAGATGCGTATCGCGAGTGAGGTATTTGCCCCCTACAGAAACTGCCGTAAGGTCTCTGTATTCGGCTCAGCTAGAACAGACCCTGAAGAGCCTGAGTATAAGGCCGCTGTCGAGTATTCGCGTAAAATGCGCGATGCTGGATTCATGACAATCACGGGTGCAGGCCCTGGTATCATGGCAGCTGGCAATGAAGGCGCAGGCCGCGAGAATAGCTTCGGCCTCAATATCAGCCTACCATTCGAGGCCTCATCTAATGGCTTCATTGCTGGTGATGAGAAGCTCGTTGAGTTCGACTTCTTCTTCACGCGCAAGCTTTCCTTCGTGAAGGAAGCTGATGCAGTAGCGGCCTTCCCAGGTGGCTTCGGCACAATGGATGAAATCTTTGAGACGCTCACGCTCATTCAGACAGGTAAGCTCACCGTCTGCCCTCTCGTCCTCGTCGATGCCAAGGGTGGTAAATACTGGAAATTCTGGGAGCAGTTTGTCAAGGAGCACCTCATGCGCTTGAATCTCATTTCAGAGAGTGACTTCTCGCTCTACCTCGTCACCGATGATGTCGACGAGGCTGTCGCTGAGGTTACTAAGTTCTACTCGAACTTCCACTCATACCGCTACGTCGGTGACCAGATCGTCATCCGCATGCAGCGCGAGCTCACTGATACGCAGATGCAGAGACTCAGAGACGACTATAGCGATGTGCTAAAAAGTGGTGATTTCATCCAAGGCGGAGCACTGCCTGATGAGCAGAATGAGCCAGAACTAAGCGAGCTCCCCCGCCTCATCTTCCGCCATGGCAGAAGAGACTTCGGTAGACTGCGCGAGTTCATCAATGCCATCAATGAGTAATCCTACCTAGGACTGCAGCATTACGCACCCCAACATTTCTTTTTGAATGATCTTCGTATAGATTAGTCATCTCATAAGCATACACAGAGTAGCTGACTGCGCTCTGTGTATGCTCTTTCTTCTTACTCAAGCTTCGTATTTAAACTACGAACCTTTCACCTTTTATGACTCTCCTTCTTTCATACTGCCGCTACCTTCTTGCATTCTATCCCACACTCTTTTCTGTGGTGCTATTGGTTCTGAGTATACCACTCAGCTCAAGTGCCTCAGCGCAGGTGACGTCGGTGGATTATAAGGATTTCCTCAGTCAGCACGACATGATCTGGGATAGAGTGCCTAATCGCTGGGAAGTGGCTCCGTATTCAGGTAATGGTAATATTGGCTTTCTTTTTTACCAAGGTGATGAGGAAAAGAAAAATGTCATCAGTATTCATACAGGTAGACACGACTACTACGATCATCGTGAGGCTCATGAAGGCCGACAAAATCTATGGATCTATCGCTGCCGCCTGCCGCTAGGGCACTTCAAAGTCACCTCTGAGGGTGACATTCTAAAAACAAATCTACACCTCGACCTGTGGAATGCTCAGCTAGTAGGCTCTATTCAGACAACCAAGGGGCACTATGACATTAAGGCGCTCAGCCACAGCATGGAGGATGTCATTTATTTCCAAACCGATACGAAAGAAGGTGAGTCGATCAATATTACGTGGCACCCTGATCCGCCAATTTCGTCTGTTCACCAGACACTCAAAACAGGCAGAGGCCCCAAAGGTGGCATGTGGGATCACATGAGAAGTGCTCCCTATGAGCTAGCTCCTGAGCCAGTATTATCCCAG
>JALZUH010000009.1 GCA_023301645.1 Akkermansiaceae bacterium | reverse complement strand
CACATCCTCGTGCGGGTGCGAGACCGGGAGAAGTTTTGTAAGAAATTCTACGGCGAAGAAGGTGAAGAGCATTTGTATAAACACCTCAAATGCCTGTATTCAAAGGCCTTTATAGCCAAGCTGCGTAGGGAGATAGCCCACCTCAGATCGATGGGGCTAGAGGATGATGCTCAGGAAACACTCGACCAGTTTAGAAACAGATTTTGCAATCTCTCCAACTACGTCAAGGAAGTGAAGGAGCGCTTTAGTCGCTGGTATAACAAAAAACACGACAGACTCGGCACCCTATGGCAGGGCAGGTTTAAGAGCGTGCTTGTCGAAGACGGTGAAGCACTGCGCACAATGAGCGCCTATATTGACCTGAACCCTATCCGAGCAGGTGTCGTCAGTGACCCCAAGGACTACCGCTGGAGCGGCTACGCAGAAGCAGTGGCAGGATCGAGCCGAGCAGGACGCGGGCTCTGTGATGTGCTCGGTGTAGCCACGGATAGCTTCGCCAAAAACGGAGGGATGTATCGCTGCTGGCTGTATGGCGATGGCAAGGAAGTCATTGAAAACAAACGAACCAAAGAACTAGGCAAGGTGAGGCGAAAGGGCATTCAGAAAGACATTGCCGATAAGGTCATCGAGGTCGGCGGTAAACTAAGCCGCTACGAACTACTACGCAGCAAGGTGAAATACTTCAGTGATGGAGTAGTTATCGGCTCACAGAGCTTCATCGCAGCCCAAAGACGCAGTTTACTGGAGAAAGCAGGAGTTCCCGCCAGTGAGGTAGAAGCTCAACTGACACGCGGCAGGCGCAAAGAGGATCTGGGCGGGGGTGTTCTGGTGACTTGGCGCTGGTAGCCTTATGTGATCGACCTGAGCCACCAGCCAAACAAGACCACTTGAACCAAAGTTCAAAAAAAATTGAACACTGGCCGCTCGCATGCTACGGCATTGGGTGTGAGTGCTGAACATACTGTGGCTTCTGGCATAGAAATGATCGAGGGGGATCTGATTTCTTTTTTTCAAGATGGTGCCCGCATGCTGGGGCTGCCTAAGTCGCTTGGGGAGATATATGGGCTTCTTTATGTATCGAAGGGCCCACTTACGATGCTTGAGCTCATCGAGAGGCTGCAGATTAGTAAGGGTTCGGCGAGTCAGGGGCTTAGAATGCTCAAAACACTGGGTGCCGTGACGGAGCTGAATCTTGAGGATGATCGGAAGACATACTTCGAGGCGAATCGCGAGCTTAAGAAGCTGGTTGGGGGGTTTATTCGGGAGGAGATCAGGCCGCACTTAAAAAGTGGTAAAAATAAGATAGCAGAGATTCAAAAGCAGTTAGCCAATATCGATGATCCTGAGGAGCGAGCATTCTATCAAGAGCGATTTCATAAGCTCGATCGCTGGGCGACTCAGGCGAATGTGATGCTTCCTTTTGTGCAGAAATTTCTCGGTGAGTAATCAGTGATGGCTAGGTCTAATAGTAATGATGAGAGCTGTGAGGCAGCGCAGTGGTTCTGTGTGAGAACACAGCCGAAGCGGGAGAACTTGGCTGCGAAGTCGCTAAGTCAGCTTGAGGGGGTGGAGAGTTTCTGCCCGCGCTTGCGCTACCGAAAGGCAACTCGGCGCGGTAAAATCTGGTGGGTTGAGGCGATGTTTCCGGGGTATATTTTTGCGCGATTTAGTCAGGATGAGAGTGCCCGTGCTGTGCTGCATACTCAGGGGGTGATGACGTTATTGAAGTTTGGCGATTCTGTTCCTGCGATACCTACTTCATTTATCGAGGATCTTCGCCAGAGTATGGCGGAGCAAGATGATGATCATGAGGGAATGCTGACTCTTCAGCCTACGGTGGCGGAGGGTGATGAGGTGGAGATCGCCCACGGTGCGATGCAGGGATTCAAGGGTGAGGTGGTCGAGATTCTACCAGCTGTGGAGCGGGTGAGTGTGCTAATCGAGTTCCTCGGTGGTAAGCAGGTGGTGGAGGCCGATTTGTTTTCTCTACTGCTGCCCAATAAGCCATTACCAGAATAGTAGGTAGCCTTTCACGTAGGCCCATGCGTCGAGTAGTTCATTGAGCCAGTGGTGCCATGTGAGATTTCCCGGTGCTAAGCAGAGCAGGATGGAGATGAAGATGACATTGGCCAGATAGATGACGGCGAGGGAGAAAAAGACGCCGTTTTCTTGGAGGTCTGGCTGGTCACGGGGGATCATCCAGAGGGTCCAGAGGAGGTGGAATGTCCAGCTTGCTCCGATCATGAGGTAGAGCCCTTCATTATGGTAGGGGATGTCAAAGAAGAGCTTCAGGAGGGTGGATACGGCGAGGATGATCGCGGACCAGAAGGGGACGAAGTAGGGTGAGAGGGCTATGAGCACGTTGCTCTTATTGGTCATGACATAGCCGCCGTCGGCTGAGACGCTCATGCCTGCGATTTTACCGCCGCAGGCGTAGACGAATATGGCGTGGGTAAGCTCGTGACCGAGGACGTAGAAGTAGAGGAAGAAGCGCTGCGCTACACGGCTAAAGAACCAGCCTGTCATCAGAAACATGCCTACACCGAAGTAGAGGAACTGCTTGGTGGCGAAGAGGTTTTGCCAGAAGCCTTCGTGGCCTTCGCTGACATTAAAGAGTGCGCGTGTGGCGATAAAGCAGAGTGGGAGTAATATCAGGGCGATGAGCCAGCGGCTGACTCGTTGGAGAGCATTGAGCTGGTCAATATCGTCGACTCCTACTCCTGAGATGGCGGCTTGGACAGAGGTCATGCCGAGTCTTTTGCCTAACCTGCGATTGGAGCGGTGCTTGGCGCGGAGGTTTGCGCCCTCGAATGCCTCGCGTAGAGATGGGCGGCCTTGGCGGCGGCTGTTACGCGTGGTATTTCGAATATTTGCCCGTCGTCTGCGCTGCATGAGTATCATCTCCTTGTGGAGAGATAGTTAAGATTGCTTAAATGTCTGCGATGAGCAACAGCGAACTTTTAAAAATGATGATGGCAATAGGCCTTCTCCTCATAGGGGTGAGGTGGGGGCTTAGAAGACTTAATACCAGCATCTGCTCAGATAGATGACTGCTTGAGTAATTTGGTCACATCATATGTATTCTTTGTCATATGATGGGTGAAAAATGAAAGACCCCCGTTGATGTTACTCAACGAGGGCTATCTAAATCTCTTGATTAAGCAGTGGCAGGGGTGATGCCTGAGCGCTCTAGTAGAGCGGCTTGCTCAGGGTCTCGTCCCATGAAGTCGCGGTAGAGCTGATCTGCTGGACGAGAGTTGCCCTTGCTAAGGATGGTGTCACGGAGGGCTTTACCTGTTTCAGGATTGAGAATGCCTTCTTTCTTAAATCGGGTGAAGGCATCTGCATCGAGAACTTCTGCCCATTTATAGGAGTAGTATCCACAAGCGTAGCCTGTAGGAGAGCTGAAAATATGGCTGAATTGACGCGCGATGGTCGGAGTCTCTGTCGCCATAGGGATAAGGTATTGGGCGAGGATTTCCTTGCAGAGGGTGTCGAGGTCGCTGCTGTCGTATTGGTCGAGGCTCGTGTGGAGGTCGAGGTCGAGCTTACCTAAGGATAGCTGGCGTAAGAAGATGTTTGCGCTCATGTAGTTTTTAGCGGCGGTCATTTTCTTAAATAATGCGTCGGGTATGGCTTCACCGGTATCGTGGTGACGTGCGAACATATCTAGGCTCTCACGCTCTGCGCAGAAGTTTTCCATGATCTGAGATGGTAGCTCGACGAAGTCCCAGGCGACATTGGTTCCGGATAGTGACTTCACGGTTACATTTCCTAGTAGGTGATGAATGAGGTGGCCGAATTCGTGGAAAATAGTCTCTACTTCTCGGTGTGTCATGAGTGCAGGTTGGTCACCAATGGGTTTGGTCATATTACCGCACATGAGACCTAGGTGAGGGGTGCGTGGCTGATCGCCATTAGCTGGGAGCCCAGTTACAAAGCTATTCATCCATGCGCCACCGCGTTTGCTGCTACGTGGGTGCCAGTCGGTGTAGAATGAGCCGAGGTGCTCTTTGGTGTCATTGTCATGGAGTTCGTAGAACTGACACTCAGGGTGCCAAGTGTCGACGTCACCACCACGGGCGATGGTCTTGCGCTCTTGAATGCTGACATTAAAGAGCTTGGTGACGATGTCGAACATGCCTTCCATGACCTGTGGAAGTGGAAGGTAGGGACGGAGTTCTTCTTCGTCGAAGTCGTATTCAGCTTTGCGGCGTTTCTCTGCCCAGTAGCTGCTGTCCCATGGTTCCATGAGCTGTGGCTCTGAGCCAGTCTGCTCTGCTTTCCATGCCTTGAGCTCTTCGAATGATTCGAGTGCCTGTGTTACAACTTTAGGCTGGAGGTCTTCAGTGAATTTAAGTGCTGTATGACCATTGCCTGCCATGCGGCGTTCTAGGGTGAGGTCGGCGAAGTTCTTGTAACCAAGTAGCTCGGCTTTTTCTTGGCGGAGTTTGAGGGTTTCCCAGATGATCGCAGTATTATCATAGTCACCACTATTACCAATGGTGTTACGAGCCTGCCAGAGGTCTTTACGTAGCTGCTCATCATCGGCGTGCTGCATGACAGGTAGCATGGATGGCGCCTGTAGGGTGAAGCGCCACTTTGGCTGGTCTTCAGTGCCGTGGTTATTAGCGGCGGCGTCTGCTTGGGCGGCGGCAATGGCAGATTCAGGTAGGCCTGCTAGGCGGGATTTATCATCGATGATGAGCTCCCATGCATTGGTGGAATCCAGCACGTTTTCGCCGAATTTCTGCGTGATTTCAGAAAGGCGTGAGATGACTTCTGTGATGCGGGTTTTCTTCTCAGCAGGTAGATCTGCACCTGATTGGATAAAGCTCGCACAACTTTCTTCAACGTAGCGTGTGCGGATGGCGTCGAGTTCTGTGAACTTCTCAGATGTTTTGAATGCCTTGAGCTTCTCCCAAAGTGTCGTGTCGAGGGAGATGGATGAGTAGAATCCAGTAACGGTCGGGAGCGCTGCATTAAGCGCGGCGCGCTGCTCGTCACTGCTGAGGACAGAATCAAGGTGGTTGAGCCTATTCCAAGCTCGGTCGAGCGCGTCGGTGCTCGACTCTAGTGCGCCAAAGGTATTTTCATAAGTGAGCTCTGAGTCGTCTAATTGGCGAATGTTCTCAAGATTAACTCGGCCAAGACTTAATCCTTCATCAATTGCTGCAGCGACCCCGTCAGGTGTGAGCTGTGACCATGGAATATGAAAATCTTCAGACAAAAAAGGGTGCGAAATAGGCATGCGCCAAAAAGACGACATATCATCTCATAGTGCAAGCATCAATAAGCTCACCGAGCAGTCGCTGGTAGTGCGGATTACTTACTTCTGCTTGAAGTAGCCCTGCTGCTTTTCACTAATGGGTATATTGAGCAAGCCCATGACGGCAAGCATGTCCTCCCATAGCTCTCGCTTCTCAGGGGTATTGCCCTCTTGTAAGATATAAGACGGGTGGTAGGTCACTCGGAGGGCTATATCCTGATACTGGTGAAATTCTCCACGAAGCTCACCAACACTGCTGCTACTGGCGGCTAGTGTCTGTCCTGCTTTAGCCCCTAGAGCGATGATGACCTTGGGTGCTACTGTTTTGATTTCCTCGTGGAAAATAGGCAGAAAAGCTGTGATTTCCTGATCGGAGGGTTTGCGTGTCATCGTCGTCTGGTTTGCACTAGCGGGACGATATTTGACGAGATTAGTGAGGTAGCAGTCTTCTCGCTTGATACCCATGGCCTGTAGGATGCCTGTAAGCTTCTGG
>JALZUH010000008.1 GCA_023301645.1 Akkermansiaceae bacterium | reverse complement strand
AGAAATCCACGAAGCATTTCAAAAGCACTTTCAGTAGGGGTCTTCATTAATAGCACCCACAACCAAGGAGACTGCGCCCCCTTCAAACCAACCTTTCCCCACACATCTACCGTATGCTTATAAAGTTCATCATTGCTTCCGCCATTAGTTTTCTACTCGCCATGATTTTCTTGCAAATCATTGTAAAGAGAAAGGAGCAGTCTGAAGAGCGCTTCAAAAGAATGGTTACAGACTACAATAAACCACCAGCACACTCACTCGGAGAAACGAAGAACCACTTATCGATGGATCTTTTTGTCAAAACACTCGGGTTTGCGCTCAGCCCCTTGATCATACTAATACCAGTTTCAATGATTATAACTATTCCCGTTACGATCATAGTTTCTAGCATATTCATGTTCCTAGCTAGCAAAGACATCGACCATATCTTCCGACTCAGAAAAGGCATTCGTGCAGAAATGCTAGTTGGCATGAGCCTCGAACGTGGATTGACCAAAGATTACACCGTCCTGCACGACTTCCAGCTGGGTGACCAATACAACAACGGTTCGAATATCGACCACCTTATCATTAGCCCTCAGGCTATTTACATCGTCGAGACCAAATACAAAAGCTGCCCATCAGGAAAAGAAGCCATGCTCAAGTATGACCGCAACTTCATCACCGACCCATCGGGCTACAAGTCAGACGACCACATCAAGCAAGTTCAAGGTATCATCAAACAATTCAAAGACTACTGTAAGCGAGAGTTCGATATCAAGGAACTCCCACTCCCTGTCGAAGGCTTCATCATCTACCCTGGTTGGAGAGTCGACTTTTCTAGTGCGATCCATAACAGCCGTAACAAAGACCTGCCTAATATCCGAGTTTGCGCACCAGGGCCTATGCTCACAGCCATGCAAACAATCGTCAGCAGACCTGCCCACGAAACAAAATCAGCAAGCCACGACGAACTAGTAAGACACCTCACCAAAAGAAACAAAGTGAAGGTCAAACTAGCATCCTAAACGATGGGGGCTAATGCTTCAAGATCTTCTGAATTCTTACAAGTAAGCAAAACTGGTAAGAGGCTAGAATTAGACGAGTCGACTTTTGAATAAGCCATGTCATTGACTATTTGGAGCAGTATTTTATTAGATGATATGATTTGTAGAATAGTGTTAATCGCTGACTCTTAACGGATATTTAGCCAAGTAGTCACGATGGTCAGATTAGATTACTGCATACCTACGAGCACGGTATCTACAGCATGAAAGGGCTATCGGACGCATCCATTTAAGCAAGGTTTTAAGCATCTACTCGTCTTCATCATCAATAGAAACCAAGTAGCTGACATACAGCTAAAAACAGCATTGCCATACTCCGCCTGCTATCTATTTTCTACCTATGGCTTTACTTGATGTCAGGAATCTCACCACCCGCTTTCACACTAGAAATGGTATCGTCCGCGCGGTAGAGGACGTATCCTTCTCTGTCGATAAAGGGCAGACTGTAGGCATCGTCGGAGAATCAGGATCAGGGAAGTCGGTCACCTGCTACTCACTCATCGGACTCATTCCACAGCCTCCGGGAAAGATCCACGCAGGACAGGCCATCTTCGACGGCACTGACCTCATCCAAGCAAAGGAAAAAGAGCTACGAAAAATCCGAGGCAAGCGCGTCTCCATGATCTTTCAAGATCCCATGACCTCGCTCAATCCCTTTCTCAAGGTATCCACCCAGCTCACCGAGCCTCTCATGATCCATGAAGGCATGAAAGGCAAAGAGGCCCTCCACCGCGCTATCGACGCCCTAGCCGAAGTCGGTATCCCCGATCCAGAAAAGCGTATCAATGCCTACCCTCATGAATTCTCAGGCGGCATGCGCCAGCGCGTCATGATCGCCATGGCACTCATCACCCGCCCCGAGCTACTCATCTGTGACGAGCCCACCACCGCACTCGACGTCACCGTCCAGAAGCAAGTCCTCGACCTCATCAAAGACAGGCAGGAAAAGCTCGGCACCGCCGTCATCCTCATCACCCACGACCTAGCCGTCGTCCACCAGACCTGTGATGAGGTCAATGTCATGTATTCTGGCCGCATCATCGAGCGAGCCCAGACCGAAACGCTCTTCCAGCACCCCCGCCACGCATACACGCGAGCACTGATGAAGAGTATCCCCGCCACGCACAAAAAAGGCGAAACCCTCTACACCATCCCGGGGTCACCACCCAGCCTGACCAATCCACCAGCGGGTTGCGCCTTCCACAATAGGAACACCCTTGGTGACGCCTCACTCTGCCTGAGCGACACCCCACCCCTCCTAGAGGAAATAGCCACCGGCCACTTCGCCCAGAACTGCCCCGGCTGCCTAGCCTAGTGCTTGCTCAGCTGATTAAGGAATTTTGAATCTCGACTCAAGTCATTGCGCAAGCACCCGCCCACATCTCAGCGAGTGGCGGCTTGAAGAGCACTGTCGTGTTTGATTTGTTGTTGCTCTCTGAGTGCCAGCCCTCCTCGATACAGCGCAAGTGCCCATGGTATCAGAGTAACTGCTGATCCAAAAACCGTTGCCAATATTGCGGCCAAAGGAGAGCCTTCTCCATTAGGGCCTTCCAATGAAGGCGTTGTATTCAACCAGTAAAAACTGGAAAAAGCATAGTAGATCATCATCGTTAGATTAAGCACTACCGCGAGAACAGAAAGATGAATACGCTTAACTACGCCACCAGAAAACAGCGGAATCATCCAGGTAATCATGAAGAGAAAACCTAATGCAGACAAGAGATGAAAAGATCCCAAGCTAACTAAGAATATAAACATCCCTACTACTCCAGCCACATAGTATGCTCTGCAATATCGCTTAGTGTATTTCATATGTTTCTAGCTAACGTAAAGCTCAGGTATCTGCTAGGTATTTTTAGTTTCATCGTGCTGAGGTATTCCTGATTCGCAAAGTTCAGCATCATACTTACCTCTCACAGCCTAGCATTCTGCCAACTTTTCATTCCGCTGAAAACCAATAGCCACTCCGCCACCTAGCCCTATCACTTGAATAAAAAAACGACCTACTGATAAACAGTAGATCGTTTCCAATAAACCTAAAAATAGGTCTAGTCTATGAAATTTATTAACGACGACGTCTTAGCACCAATGCCAATCCACCAAGTCCAAGAAGCATTGTCGAAGTAGGCTCAGGAGCAGGCACTGTCTCAAAGACAATGTCTAGATCACGAAGTCTGATAGGCAAAGCACCCTCTCCAGCAGTGATGATTACTGTATCCGAATTTCCCACACTGGTCAAATCAAGGTCTCCCCCCGAGTTTGTAATGGTTGTAGACCCTATAGGACCTGTATGTATTAAATAGTCGATTTCTGCGCCTGTAGAGTCTACGCCTGCAGTGAGAAAATTAACTCGCGCAATGCTGGTGAAACCCGCAAATTGAGCAGTTGTTCCATCATTCTCACCAGAGACATACGAAATGTCTGCAACTCTGAGCTCTATTGATTCGCCAAGACTGAAGCTACTATACCAGTTAGCGGTATTGCCTCCGTTGTTAACACCACCTACAGTTACATCACTGCCTGAAATCGTAGAGGCTCCATTGAAAGTCGAACGAAACAACGTAAAGGTGAGCGTATCCTCCACGCCACCACCATCAAAATCAAAATTTCGAGTGAAAACAAGGGTATTGGGATCTGGAGCAGTCGTCGTGAAACTGCCGTTAGTTCCAGCACCTGGATCAATATTATTAATAGCGATGAGTGCTCCTTGAGCAAATCCAGCCGTCGATAGGATAGCTAGCGAATATTTAAGGTAATGTTTCATATGATAATTTTCATTATAGGGGTTAAAATTGAGCTCCGAACCTTTTGATATTTTGAATATAAAGCCCTAACTTAAAATGATCTAAGCACAATGTAATTACAGGTCAAGTTAAATACCTGTTAGAAGGGGAACCCAACCTACAGAGCCAGAATATACAAGGCAGCTTCCGCCTACTAAATCAAATAGGCTAAGGGTAGATTAGAAATAGACTTTAATACCCATTACCCATCCTAGAGCCATACTAGAAAAATAATATTCATGAGGTAAAACACGCACCTCAAAATTTGACAATCAGCTACTGTTAGCCTAAGACTATACCATGAATAACGACCCTTCGTCGACGCCTGAGGAGCAGCCAGTAAATCTACCATCCGACTTAGAAGACACCTACTGGCGATACCTACTCACCGAAGGTCACCGCCCGAAGAGCATCTTCGCCTTTAGCCAATACGCAAAGATACCCGAAGCAGAGTTCTACAAGAGCGCCTCAAGCTTCGAAGCCCTCGAGTCCAGCTACTGGCAAACACTCGTAGCCGAAACTATCGAAGTCCTCCATAAAGACGAAGACTACGCCGACTACACAGCTGAGGACAAGCTCCTCGCATTCTACTACACATTCTTCCTCCACGCCCAAAAGCACCGCTCTCGCCTCGTCGAATTCTTCCCCAAGTTTGGCCCACCGTGTGCCCAGCTCAAACCCATGCGCAAGACATTCATCGAATACGCATGTGAGCTCAATGCACAAGGCATCGCTGAAGGAGCCGTTGCCGATCGGAAAAAACTCTCCGACGCATACCCAGCCCTGATGTTTGACCAGTTCCGCGGTATCATCGAATTCCACAGAAAAGACAGTTCACCCGAATTCCAAGACACCGACGCCTTCATCGAAAAAGCCGTCCGCCTCAGTGCTGACCTGGCCAAAGGCGGCACCGTCGAATCCGTCATCGACCTAGGTAGATTCCTCCTCCGCCGCATCACCTCCACCTAGCCCCCTTCCCTCCACATCATCCGCCACCCATGAAAGAACAGACATCCATCCCCAAGCACAAGCTAGGACGCGCAGCCAAGCTCGCCCGCACCGGAGTTCAGGTAGGTGTAAACTACCTCAAATATCAGGCGAAGAAAACCGTCACCGGTGATGATGACAAGACTGAGTTCCACGAAGCCACAGCCAAGCAAGCCTACGCGACATTCAGCGAGCTCAAAGGTGGCCCCCTCAAGCTGGCACAAATGCTCAGCATGGATCAGAACCTCATTCCGAAGCAATACGTCGACGAATTCTCCCAAGCACAATACTCTGCCCCCCCACTCACCTACCCACTCGTCGTAAAAACCTTCCTCAAAGAACTCGGCAAAAAACCTAGTGAACTCTTCGAAACATTCTCCAAAAGTGCCGTATCAGGAGCATCCATCGGGCAAGTGCACAAAGCCACAGAACAAGGCAAAGACTTCGCCGTAAAGATACAGTATCCGGGTGTCGCCGACAGCGTCCGCTCAGACCTAGCCATCGTCAAGCCCCTCGCCATGCGGCTCTTCCAGCTCGATGCCAAGTCACTCGAGCCCTACATGAAAGAAGTCGAAACCCGACTCCTCGAAGAAACCAACTACCACCTAGAACTAGAGCGCTCACTCGACCTCATCGAAAACTCCAAACACCTCCCACACACCAATTTCCCCGGCTTCTACCCAGAAAAGTGCAGTGGCCGCATCCTCACCATGGACTGGGTCCCCGGAGAACAGCTAGACACCTACGCCCAGTCCGACACCCCGCAGGAATACAAACAACAAGTAGGACAAGCACTCTGGGACTTCTACCACCACCAGATTCACCAGCTACGCCTCTTCCACGCCGACCCGCACCCCGGGAACTTCAAAGTCCACCAAAACGAACTATGGGTCCTCGACTTCGGCTGCACCAAAGCACTCGAAGAAACCTTCTACCACAGCTACTTCGCCCTCATGAACCCAGCTGTCATCGCCGACGAAAAGCGCTTCGAAGACACCCTCTTCCGCACCGGCCTACTCCTAGAAAGCGACTCACCCGCCGCCCGCCTAAAGCTCACCGAAGTATTCCACGAATCCATCGAACTACTCTCACGACCATTCAAGACCCCAGAATTCGACTTCGGTCAGCAGAGCTACTTCGAAGAGCTAGCAGCATTCGGCGAGAAAACCCGCCTCGACAAAGACCTGAATAAACTCAGCACCTCCCGAGGTGACGCCAATGCCCTCTACCTCAATCGCACCTACTTCGGCCTCTACAACCTCATGGGCAGCCTCAATGCCAAGGTCGCAGCCAAGCTCCCCGAGTTCGGCTAATCATGACCCCACCCCCCCACCTGCTCGTCCTCCCCAGCAGCGAGACCAGCTCGCCTAACTCTGGTCATAGCACTAGGTCTCACCATCACCCTTGGCCTAGCATCTAGGTCATCCATCGTGCCCACAGACTCATGGCTACGCCACTACGCGGGAGACGCACTCTGGGCCATGGCCGTCCTCTGGAGCCTCGCTATTCTCAGACCCAGCACCCAGACCCGACATCTCCTGCCCCTCACCCTAGCCATCGCGCTAGCTATCGAGCTCAGCCAGCTCTACCACGCAGACTGGATAGACGCCATTAGAGCCCTCAAGCCCGCCGCCCTCATCCTAGGACACACCTTCCTATGGACTGACCTCATATCCTACGCCGTAGGTGCCGCCACCGCCGCCCTACTCCACGCCAGATTCATCTATAAAAGCCCCAGCTCTGCAAACATCAAAGCCTCTCTCCCCACCCCACGAGGCTGATACACTCTTCCAATAAGCAAAAAACCCGCACAAGGCGGGTGAAAGAATAACACGATAGAGGCTATGTGGGGGTAAGGGGGTTACCTCTACCGTGTTAAAAGGGTCTGTAGTAAATCGAGCCTGTTTGGGGGCCTGCCTAATATTACTTGGGGGTTATTAGGAGGATTTCGGGGGTTTTGTGGGGGCTTTATTGGTGGTTACACCAAAAGGCTCGTTTATCTATTTCACCCTTATAGACGTGCCTGCATGACTAATGGTCACATGTGTTGATATTTTTTTGAAATGAAGCTCTGAGGTGGGCTTCTGGATCTCGCTAAAATGGATTAAAGCGCGGTCGAAAGATGTGCCAAAATTGGCTATAAGACTCTATGAAGAGCTATGAGAGGCAGGCTGGGATTCACCTTAAGGGTTATAATATCCCCTAGGGGATGAGCTCTTGCTGATGATGATTATAATCACTGCCGAGGAGGTCTGCCAGGCGCTGTCTTAGTAGTGCTTCGGCGGCGGCTGGGGCGTCGCTGGCTTCGGCGTCGCGGCGGGCTTGGGCTTTGAGCAGGTTGAATGCTTCGGCGTGGTCTTGTGAGGAGAGCTTGTTGAGTGTGCCATGATCAGCGTGGTAGACTTCGAAGTCGCCTGATGGCTCGACACTGAGGATTTTCCCTTTCGGCAGGGCTCCGTCGATATGGTATCCTGTGTTTGCGGAGTTTGTTGCCGTGTTTGCTACTGAGCTTGCAGCTCCGCTACTCGTAATGATGCCCCATTGCCCGCCTTCGCTGAGGTCGAAGCCAGCTTTCACGGTGAAGTTGGCGCGCACGATGAGGGTTTTCTTACTGCCCATCCAGCGTGTTTGGTAGCGGGTGATGGAGCTGATTTCTCTCTGGATGAGGGCGAGCTCTCCTATTTCTGACTGTTCGAGGACGGCTGACTCCCCTGCTACACTGACGGTGGTGGCAAAAATCTGCGACATGGCACCCGCTAAGCGGTCGATGGGGGCAGTGGCTGTCTGCTGCATAGGCTTGGCAATGAAGTAGTAGAAACAGCTGAAACCGGTGATCAGTAGCAGTGAAAGCCCAAGGAAGAAGGCTAGGACTATTCTGGGAGCACGTGAGGCAGTAGGACGCGAGCTGGATCTGCGTGACTCAGCGTCAGCACTTGAGCTGGGCTTGCTGTCTGGATGATTGGGCGTGTCACTCATGGCTGGTAATTTAGTGGATTCTCGCCTCGATACGATCGAAAACCTTCATTCTGATCTAATTTACATTTGGCAAATGCTAACTGCCTCGTAGAGTCGGCGTATGGCTCTTAACGAACCTTGGTCGATCAAGTCGCGCGCGCATGTGTGCTCTGTTACCGAACTCCACTTTGTCGCGGGGGAGTCGTTTTATACGGCTATTTTCCCTGATCTGGATACGGGTGGCTATATGAGGAAGGACTTCAGCATAAAGGGCTGGAAGAATCGACGTGAGGGTGAGCAGACTCCTTTTTCTTTCTGGAAGAGTGTTTACCAGCCGCCTGTAAGGGAGGAGGAGGTCGAGGTGACTGATGAAAGTCCTGAGGACTTACTGCGCCGACTGGTCAATGAGGATGAGGATCACACCGAAAATGTGCGCTATATCCTGGCGATCATGCTGGAGCGCAAGAGGCAGCTGAAGGAGGCTGATACGCAGTTCGTCTCCGATGGGATCATCCGTATCTACGAGCACCGTAAGACGGGGGATGTCTTCATCATCAAGGATCCTAATATCCCGCTCTCTGAGGTGGAGAGTGTGCAGCAGGAAATCGCTGACCTTCTGGATAGTGGAGGTCGCAGGGCGACTGCTGAGGAGGATACCAGTGCTACTGAAGCAGTTGCTGACTCAGATACTGGTGATAGTGGTGTTATCTAATTAGTGCTGCGTGGTGTTTTTGTTTTTGCTTTTTAAGGATTAGTTTTTATTTATTTTTTCATGTCTTTACCTTGGTTTCAGAATGGTCAGTTCCCTCTTTATCTCGCGCCAATGGCGGGTGTGACTGATGTTGTCTTCCGCTCTATCTGTAAGCAGCTCGGAGCTGACGTCATGGTGACGGAGTTCGTCTCTGCTGAGGGTATTATCCGTCAGGATGACCGCACCCGTAAGTATACGGAGTTCACCGATGAGCAGCGACCGTGCGGGGTGCAGATCTTCGGCGGTGATGGTGAGCGTATGGGCGAGGCTGCACGTAAGATCATCGACTGGAAGCAGCCAGACTTCATCGATATTAATTTCGGCTGCCCCGTCAATAAGGTGGTGGCTAAGAATGGTGGCTCTTCCTTACTGAAGGATTGCCAGAGTCTAGCGAGCGTGGCTTCCGGCGTGGCGAAGGCCGTAGGTGATCAGGTGCCTGTGACGGCAAAGATCCGTGTCGGCTGGGATGAGAAGAGTATCAATGCTCCTGAGGTATGTCGTATTCTACAGGAGGAAGGCATGCAGGCTATCGCAATTCATGGACGCACACGCGCTCAGGGCTACCGAGGTCAGGCGAACTGGGATATCATCGATGAGTGTGCTAATACGGTGAGTGTGCCTGTGATCGGTAATGGTGATATCCTCTCTGGTGAGGATGTGAAGCTACGCCGCGAGTCGACGGCGGTCTCTGGTGTGATGATCGGGCGTGCTGCGATGCAGAATCCATGGGTCTTTCGCGAGGCGAAGCACTATCTGACTACGGGTGAGCAGTCTGCACCTGTGCCTATCGAGGAGCGCTGGGATATGATTGTCAATCACTGCCGCCTTGCGATGAACTCTAGCCGCTACGGTAATGAGCGCCAGACGATCATGGCGATGCGCTCACGCCTGATGACTTACTGTAAGGGATTCCCAGGGGCTAAGCCTCTGCGCCAGAGACTCTGCTTTGTCTCCTCCCTCGCTGAGGTGGAGGATGTCGCGAGCGAGTATCTGAGCTCTGTCTTCCTCGATGAGGAGTAGGCTGTTTTAATTACTACTCGTGCTGAGCTAGCGAACGCTATCTGCGCGCACGAAACATGCTCATGAAAACACAATCGTTAAACATGCTATCTATCGCATGTTTAACACGTTGATTCAGCCCATTTACTAACCGTGCCTACTCCTCGATGATCAATGCTCTCGGAGCACGATCTTCTAGACTATCGACCGCATCATTTCGTAAGAGTGGGTCGTTACTTGGTGCAGGGGTATTACCGATTGCGCCATTACCTGTGGTGTCTTCGCTAGATAGATCCCCTGTCGGCTCGGTCTTAAGGAAGCCTTCGTAGTATTCTTCTGACTTTTCAGGGATGATATTATTCTCAGGTGCTCCGAAGTTGTATTCATCAGAGGTATCTGGAGTGCTGTTCTGAGTATCATCGCCATCTTCAGGGACGATCACGGCGGCAGGTGCGTCTTCTTCGGCGATTAGATCTGAGACTGATCCGTCATCGAGACTATCGAGCTGAGTGTATTCTTCTTCGATGATTACAGCTGCTGGGGCTGGCTTGGTTTGGCTCTTGATCTGCGTTTTGAAGTTTTCAAAGAAGGCTCTGACCATAGGGGCGGCCTTTCTGCCACCACTGACTGGCTCATGAGGCTTCCCCTCGTAGAGTGCTGCGAAGGCGTAGCGAGGATTATCATAGGGGAAGAAGCCAGAGAACCATGCTAGGCCTTGATTCAGTCCGCTGGGGCCCCACTGTGCGGTTCCTGTCTTACCACATAGGATGGTGAAGCTCAGCGAGCCTTTCTTTCCTGTGCCGTAATCGGCGTGCACGACATCTTTCATACCATTTCGCACGAGGTCGACTGCTTCAGGGTCGAGATTAAGGAAGTTTCTGCGATCCGGGTCATTAGCGACGAGCACGCGCCCGCTTACGTTCTGCACTTGCTTCACGAGTCGTAGCTGCGGTAGTGCGCCACCACTTCCGATCCCCGCCATGGCTTGGGCAACTTGGAGTGGCGAGGCGAGCATGACCCCTTGCCCGATTGCGAGGTTAGCAGTGTCACCGTCGGTGAGTCTTCTGCCGTGGTGCTTTTTCATCCATTCATTATTGGGGATGAGGCCTGATGTTTCGGCTACGAGTGGTAGACCTGTCTTCGAGCCGAAGCCTAGCCTTTTGGCCACTGAGAGAAAGGCTGTGGGTCCAGCTTTGATACCGACTTTGTAGAACCATGGGTTACATGAGCGCGCCATGGCTCTCTTTACACCGATGTGGCCTTCAGGGATTTTTGACCAGTTATTAAACCAGTGGTTACCGATTTTAATTTTTGCGGGGCAGTCGATGAGCTGCTTCGCGTAGATGTCTTTATTGGTCAGTGCCGTGACGGCTACGACAGGCTTGAAGGTCGAGGCGGGCGGGTATGCCCCCTGAAAGGCACGAGCAAAGAGAGGCTTGCCGGGATTATCACGGAGCTTGCCATACTTCTCAGTGGTGATGAAGGGAATGAAGTCATTGAGATTAAAGCCTGGTCTCGATGCCATGGCGAGCACGTCACCATTATGGATGTCGATGACGACAAAGGCACCGCGTTCGCAGTGGCTCTGGAGGACTTTTTCGGCGTGTTTCTGCCATTCGAGGTCGAGTGTGGTGACGATCGTGCCACCGGGCTTAGGTCGGCCTTCGTATTTCTTGAGCACGAGTCCACCTTCGCCATTGTAGTCTTGGCGGAGTAGGCCTTCGCGGCCGGTGAGATTTTCATTATAGATCTTCTCTAGCCCTGATCTACCCTCAGCACGCTCAAATAAGGGGTCACCATGGTTCATCGGCCCTTTTTCTAGCTTACCCTGACTACCGACATAGCCAATGATGTGGGCTGCACATCGCCCCTGTGGGTAGTGCCTGATATAGACTGGGTGCATGATCAGCCCGTCGATAAGCTGTTTTTCCATCTTCGACTTCATGCTTTGGGACACGACTCGAGTGACTGGCATCGGCATCCAGCGGCGATTACGATAATGATCCCAGAGTGCGTCGTCTGAGACATTCCACTGCATGCCAAATACTTGATTGGCATGGTCGATGCGCTTTCTCGCCCACTTGACTACGTATTCCTTATCGGCCTTTTCGAAATGCGCATACTGTAGCGCAGGATACCACACGACCTTAGTCTGAGCAAAGGGCTTACCATATCGGTCGGTAATCTGGCCTCTTGGCGCAGGGATAGAGAGTGTCGTCGTGCGTGCATTAGGACGAGCAATGAGCGAGCCATTAAGACCTTTGGTAGAGTCCACGACTTTCTCTGCCGCATCCCCTTCAATGACCTGAGTATCTTGAGCAAAAGCAGGTGTAGCCACTCCTGCGGTCAGGATCACTGCGAGACCAAGTAGTCGTGCCCGAATACTGCTGAAAACACTCCAATAGCTAGCTTTATAAAACATCATATCCATCAAGTTCTGAGGCAGACTTTACACAAATATAGCAACTAGGCTACTATGAATTTACCCATCAAAACAGCAGCACTCCCTTGTTTGAAAAACGGGCTAAGCAAAGGATAATGAGCCCTATTTGTGCACGAGCTTTTTTAGCCTCATGACTAGATTGCATTGCATCGCGGTGGCTGTTCATCAATACTTCGACAAGTAAGCACACGATGAGTAAGCAAATAAATCATAAATCCAGCGATCAAACACCCCAGAAAGTCATCGGTATCACATGGGGTGATCAGGCAGGGATTGGCCCCGAGGTCGTAGCAGCTGCACTGGAGTCTGGAGCTCTACCCGATGGCTACACCTTCAAGATGATCGGTGAGCGTATCACAGCTACCCCGGGCACACCAACTCTCGCCACAGCACGCGCCGCACTCGACGGACTCGAAGAGTCAGCACGCCAGCTCAATGCAGGTGAGATCGACGCCGTCGTGACAGCTCCAGTAGGTAAGGAAGGGCTCCATGAGGTAGGCTTCCACTATCCGGGGCAAACCGAATTTTTTGCCGATAGGCTCGACTGCCATAGTCATGCGATGTGCCTCACGGGCAAGAATCTCACCGTCGCCCTCGTCACTATCCATGTCGCACTGTCCGAGGTGCCCACACTACTCACGAAGGAGGAGATCATCCGCGTGGGTAAGCTGCTGGCCGACTTTTCTAAACAGCGCGGTATCGCCACCCCGCGTATCGCCGTCTGCGGACTCAATCCCCATGCAGGTGAGAACGGTGCCTTCGGTAGTGAGGATGCCGAGATGATATCTCCAGCCATCGCTGAGCTACAGCAGAGCGCTACCGATGTCGTATTCAGTGGGCCACACCCGCCTGATACGATCTTCCGCCCCGCTGCAGACGGTCACTACGACGCGGTGCTCTGCATGTATCATGACCAAGGACTCATCCCGCTGAAGCTACTCGACTTCGACACTGGGGTTAATGTCACTCTTGGCCTCGCCAAGCCCCGCACGAGTCCAGATCACGGCACCGCCTACGACATCGCCGGCAAAGGCATCGCCAGCCCTAGTTCTATGATCCACGCCATCGAGCTAGCCTGCGAAATGGTCGGTAAATAGAGGGGATTACTCGTAGGGTGCCGAAGCTAAGTATCTCTGAGGAGACACCCAGCCCAAAGCGCCCAGCCCAAGTATTACTTATACAGGCGTGACATGAATAGATCTACATTGATCGTAATGTCATCTTCGCCGACACCGTCAAATGGGTCTTCGAG
>JALZUH010000007.1 GCA_023301645.1 Akkermansiaceae bacterium | reverse complement strand
ACTGAGATTACTGCGATTTTGCGTAATCAGGGAATTCCTCATCAAGTAAGCCTAGGTAATGGGCCGCTTGCTTCTCGTCACCTTTTTTAGTCAAGGCGAGGTAGGACTTATAGAGAGCTTCAGGTCTTAGCTCTAAGTCATCTTCGAAGAGCTGCACGACAACGACGTAGAACGCTGCTGCATCATTATATTCCTTACCCGCGTAGGCGATGTCACCTAGCATAATCCTGACCTCTGCCTTGAGCTTACCCGCAGGACGAAGTGCTGCTGCACTCTCTGCTGCATTCTTGGCTTTGGCGAACTCCTTGAGCTTGAAGTAGGCAACGGCTTGGTCGTAATAAGCTTCCGCGCGCCAGAATGGATTCTCCTCAACATCGAGAAAGTTCTTAATTGGATCAAGAGACTCTTTATACTTCTCAGTCTTGATACGGCTACTACCTAGTATTTTCCAGTATGCTGCTAGTGTCTGGCGTGGCTCCAATGGTGTGACGCCTAGGGTCAAATAACGCTCTGAATTCCGCCACTCTTCTTGGGAGTAGCACTGCTTACCAAGCCAGCAATAAACAGAAGCCGACACCACAGATGTCTTACCACGACTCTGCATATCGTCGACGACCACTTGCAGTGCTTCCTTATCCTTTAATAAATACAGACTAAAGACCAAGCGTGACCCAGCTGCATTGAGGTAGTTTTCACCTCCGAGTTTGATTGCCTTTTTGAAGTGAGGCACTGCTTCGCGGTATTGCTTGAGCTGATACTCTGCCCAGCCAAGCTTGTATTCAGCATTGGCGACAGTTTCGGCTCGGAGACTTGGAAACTCCTTCAGTAACTTACGGTATCGGCGAATCATCTCAGGATAATCCTTATCCTCTTTTTTGATTTCAGCACTGTTCTGTAATGCCACTGAGGCGAGCTGATCATTCGGGTATTTGGCAATGAGTAGGTCAAAATCACTCAATGCCGAGCTACGATCACCTACAGCACGGAAGGACAAGCCTCGTCGCGCAATAGCGGCAGGGATGCGAAGATCGTCGCCGAATCTACTGATCAAGTTAGTAAAGCTACGAACAGCCCCATTGTGATCACCTGATTCAGCGAGTGAGTTACCGCGCTTGTAGTAGAGATTCGCCTTATTCTTGTCCCCTACAAGACTCGCGTTGATTTGATTATAGGTAGCTGACGCCTTGTGGAACTGACCTTGCTCGAAGAGTGTTTCAGCCTTGGTAAGTAGGGCGATGTGAATACGTGGATTTTTATTGTATCTCTCCTTATACACTTCGAGAAATGCATCCACTTGATCGGGGATGTTTGTTCCCTCAATTTTATAAAAACACAGCAGGCGGTAATAACCTGCATCAAAGGCTTTTTGAGATAGTGGCTTCTGTCTCTCAGCCCTTGCTAGGTGACCGATAGCTACTTGATAGCGCTGCAGTTTATAAGCACTCTGACCGGCGAGCCAATACTTCTCAAGCTCCATTGCCTCAGTTCCACGGAAGCTTCCAGTTTTCATCACTGCGAGCACCTCATCGTATTTTCCATCTTTATAGAGGATGCTCACTAGCGCTGTCTGGGCACTTGCTTTGAACTTATTGTCTTTAGCTAGAAGGGCAGCCTTGAAGTAAGTGGTAGCAGCCTCGTTATCACCCAGCTCCATTGACGCGCGACCAGCATAGAATGTTGCCTCGCTCTTACTCGCAGGCCCCACGCCTTCGAGCATAAGTGGCTCGAAATACTCAAGTGCCCTCTTCATGTTTTTATTATCAAAGTGGAGCTTACCAAGCTGAAGGTTAGCACCATCACGGTAATTTGGCTGGATTCCTTCTGCCTGAGTGATTGCGACGAAGCTCTTCATCGCACTTTCCTTGTAGCCAGCATAGAGGAAACATGACGCCTGCTGGTAGCGACTTCTGTAGCGCTGCTCAGGTGTTGTTGAATTATCAGCTACATGTCCGAAGTATCGAGCTGCCTTGACGTAGTCATTTTGTGAAATCTCAGTTTTCGAAACCAGATCACGGGCGAGTCTATTGGCCGCCTGTAAAACGTAAACCCCCTTACCGTAGCGCTTTACTACGCTATCGAGTATCTGCTTCCCCTTATTGACCGATCCAGAGTGATAGTAACACTCCCCCAAGTAATACAAGGCCGCTTGGGTATTATCATTGGGGAATCTCCCTCTGTAATTCTCCAACTGCACAATCACTCGCTTGTATGCCTCGATACGAAGAGTGTGGTTGGTGATGTCGTTGGCCTGCCTGCAGAGTAGCTTACAGTAATCAAAATGGTCTTTAGCGGGGTCGACGACTAGAGCTCTCTCTTCCGGTAATGCCTGTTCTTTAATAAGTGCCTCAGCTCGTGCTTGAGCCTCGGCTTGAGCCTTTGCCTCTGCCAGAGTTTGGTTCTCAACGACCTCTGCCAGAGGAACTACCTGTGCAGAGAGCGAGCCAACTACGAGAAACGTAAAAAAGAATAGAAAATGAAGGCGCATATGAACGAGGGGTGAAAAATTCTGCAAATAATGGACTAAAGGCTTCATGGAGGTAATTAGCGCGGCTGACCAGTCTTACTTTTTTGAAATACTTACATTAACGCTTTTTCGGCGGGCTTTGTATCCCCATGAATACATTAGATATCCCTGCTTTCTCACACACAGCAATAGCATCTGCAAAGCTCTGGTGGTCGGCATCGGCATCACAACGGACGTGAATGGCCTGGTTTTTATTCACTGCGGCAATTCGCTCTAGCTTGGCGTAGAGCTCGTCTTTGGTCATTTCTGCTCGATTGACCACGAAGTTCCCACCCTTGCGAACATTGAGGATAATGGCTGCTGCAGCCTGCTTAGCGTCTGCACCTTCTTCCGAAGATGGCACTGAGATATCGAGCACTCTCTCATTATCGGAGAACTGCATCGTCGCGATGAAGAATATTAATAACAGGAAAACAACATCAATCATCGGTGCTAACGGAAACACCGGTGTATCAGGCTCTTTAGTATTAAATTTCATAGCTCCTAAGAAACGTTCATTTTAGCTTTAGACTCTATCAGCACTCGCCTCAGTGTGAGCGACTCGCTCTCCACTATGAGAGGCGCGAGGGACATTACCGCCATTACGCTTAAACTGTGACGAAAGTAGCGCCATCAAGTGAGTGGCTGCTGCCTCAAGCTCTGCGATATACTTCTGCACGCGCGCCCTGAAGATGGAGTAAAAAATAACAGCTGTAATACCAATAACCAGACCACTAGCCGTAGTCACTAATGCCTGATAGACGCCTTCGGCGAGCTTATTAGCATCCACGCCTTCGTAGTCGCCATTGGCAATTTCCATAAAGGCACGAATCATACCGATTACTGTTCCAAGTAGTCCTGCCATAGGTGCGATTGTCCCGACGTCATTTAAGTAGCTAATACGGTGAGTAATAATACCTGCCTGTCTCGATCCTTCGGCATGGGCAATCTCGCGCACCTCCTCGAAGGTCGTATCTGGATTACGCACCATGAAATCGAGTGTCTTCTCAGAAATGCGAGCAATGCTCTGGTTCTTCGTATTACTGTGGACAATGAGCCCCATGTAATCCTGCTGGCGGATCATGGTCTCTGCAACATTCATGAACTTATCACTCACAACGGCATTTCTACGCACGGTGAAGAAGTAGAATAAGATCAAAACTACAGCCACAATAGAGAGTATCATCAAGGGATACATCATAAAGCCACCCATTTCTAGGATCTCCAAGAGGTCTTTACTTTCCGTAGCTCCAGCTAATGCGGCTGTTCCATCATTCTCCACACCATCAGCGCCCATAAGGCTGGAGCTAGTAGCGAAGATTACTGTTAATATTGAGCTGAATAGAGTTTTCATAAGCGAATCTGAACTCAATGTAGCTAAAATCCTGTCCTGTGCAAGCGTCCATCAACGTTCTCTTTTCCTCTAAAACACGACTTGAGCTTGATTTTGCCATCACATGGATCGACTCTTCGGGCCTAGATCATCACATGACCGCCTCATGAGTAACCCAGAAGCCAAACAGAAACTCCAGAAGACACCGCATAAGCCCGGAGTCT
>JALZUH010000006.1 GCA_023301645.1 Akkermansiaceae bacterium | reverse complement strand
TTCGGCAAGCGCCTCGCCATGAATGGTGAGGAACTCCTCGGCGCACTCGGAACGCTCAATCACCTCATCGAGAGCTACCCAGTCCGCGGCCTCAAAGGAGCTGTCGGCACACAGATGGATCAGCTCTCACTCTTTGATGGCGATGCTGACAAAGCGCAGCAGCTTGAAGCCACAGTATGTAAGCACCTAGGCATCCCCGAGGTCTTCACCAATGTCGGACAAGTATACCCTCGCTCACTCGATATGCGCACTGTATCCGTGCTCGCTGACATCGCATCTGGGCCATCATCACTCTGCCGCACACTACGCCTAATGGCAGGACACGAAACAGCTAGTGAAGGATTTGCCAAAGGCCAAACTGGCTCAAGTGCCATGCCTCACAAGATGAACTCCCGCTCCTGTGAGCGAGTCAACGGCTTCCACGTCATCCTCAAAGGACACGTTACTATGGCCTCAGGCCTAGCTGGCGATCAGTGGAATGAAGGCGACGTATCTTGCTCAGTGGTTCGCAGACTGATGCTACCCGACGCATTCTACGCCATTGACGGACTCTTTGAGACATTTCTCACCATTCTCGGTCAGATGGACGCCTACCCAGCCGTTATTGAAGCTGAAAACAATCACTACCTCCCCTTCCTCATGACTACCACCATCATGATGGAGGCAGTAAAAGCAGGCGTGGGACGTGAAGTAGCACACAGTGTCATCAAGGAGCACGCCGTCGCCACCGTCAACGACCTCCGCACAGGTATCACCCGCGAGAACAATCTCCTCGAACGCCTCGCCACAGATGACCGCATACCACTATCTCAGGAGCAGCTCAACACACTACTCACCCAAGGCAGAGAGAACACCGGCACAGCCCCTAGCCAAGTCGACTTCTTCGCCTCAGAGATCACTAAGCTAGAAGGCCAGTTCCCTGATGCAGCAGCCTACCAGCCGGGCTCAATCCTATAAAGAAACAAGAAATAAGATACCCCGCGCGCAAAGCGTAACCTCGGTGTAAAAAACACCCGAACTAAAAAGACTTAACACTTTCTAGTTTTATGTTACCTTTTTACCGTTACGGGGATTGTGTGATTCAACACCTTCTTTCAAAACATCAATAAGTCGCAGGTAATGAACTCCGGGGGGGGCCAAGTTATCTGTGGCTTTTTGAGTTTAAAGAGCTCACATCAAAGCGTAAGATAAAAGCTGCAATGGCACATGAACATCTACATTGGGCAGCCTGCCCCAGCTGTCAAAGCCGCGGCCAGAAAACAAGGCGCCTCTCCAGTAAGGCGAGAAGACGCCACCAAAACGCGCTTAATGAATACCAAAGGCTAATCAGCACCATGGGCACCCGCGCGTCCGAGCACCCACTACCGCCAGAACGCCCAAAAGGTCACAGTGAGCCATGCCAAGACTGCAGCGGCACTGGCCTAGTGCCAGTGCCATCACCCGCACCTGAAGATAGCCAAACATTTCCTCATGTCGCCATCATCGGAGGAGGCATTGGTGGTATTGCCCTTGCCATAGCCTGCATGCACCGAGGCATCCCCTTCACCCTCTACGAAAGAGATGGCGGCTTTAGTGCCCGCTCACAGGGATACGGGCTTACACTCCAGCAAGCCAGCAAAGCCATTGAAGCATTCGGCATTCCAAGCCTTGCAGAAGGCATTATCTCCACCAGACATATCGTCCATGACACCGAAGGCAAGGTGCTAGGGCAATGGGGCATTAGGAAGTGGTGTGGTGAAAACGAAGATAACTCGCCAAAACGCACCAATATTCATATTGCCAGACAGTCACTGCGCCTCGCCCTTCTCAATCAACTCGGTGATCATCCCGCCATCAAATGGAACCACAAGCTCATTGGCATTGAAGAGTCCACCAACGCTCCCGCCAATCTCAGCTTCCAAGTAGAAGGAGAAATCAAGCGCACCACAGCTGACTTAGTCGTCGGGGCAGACGGGATTCGCAGCACAGTGCGAGACCTCATCATTGGTGAAAGTGCTACCCCGCTACAATATCTCGGCTGTATCGTCATCTTAGGTATTTGCCCACTAGATCGACTAGAAGATCTTCCAAACGAGCTGCTCGACTCCGCCACCGTATTTCAAACTGCCAATGGTAATGAGCGCATCTACATGATGCCCTATGATAAGGAATCAATCATGTGGCAGCTCAGCTTCCCCATGGAAGAAGAGGCAGCCAGAGATCTCAGCACGCAGGGTGTAACAGCCCTAAAAGCAGAAGCCTGCCGAAGAACGCAATGGCACGCCCCCATTCCACAAATACTTGCCGCTACCAATGAAGCGCAAATCTCGGGATACCCTGTATACGACCGGGCTATCCTCACCAAAGAGCTCCTCGAAAAAGGCGAGCAAATCACCCTTATTGGTGACGCAGCACACCCGATGAGCCCCTTTAAGGGACAAGGTGCTAATCAAGCCCTACTAGATGCACTCGCACTAGCTCGACAAATCTATAAAACCTACCGCCCGCAGTCACCGTGGTCGACAGAGTCCGAGCCATCACTGCGAGAATCAGTTTTAGAAGAGTTCGAAGCCGAGATGCTCACGCGTAGTGCTGTAAAGGTAAAGGATTCTGCAGAAGCCGCTGACTTCCTGCACTCCGAAGTCGCCCTCTACGAAGGCAATGAACCTCGCGGGCGCTGCCTCAAAAACCGAGGCGACTAATCCCTATTGCGGTGGATCATTTAACGGCTGTAAAAAAAACTTCATTTTAATGAAAACTTATCTTGCCTTTTTGCCGACTCACGATTACTTCCTCCTCCGACCACGTTATCAACGTTTGGCACCTGTGCGCGGGTGGCGGAATTGGTAGACGCGCTAGACTAAGGATCTAGTCCGAGTTAATCGGGTGCGGGTTCGATTCCCGCCTCGCGCACCATCTATTTAAGAAATAGACAAAGGGCTTCAGTTTATACTGAAGCCCTTTATTTTTGCCCTGATACAAGACTAATTCAGGCTCTGCCGCTGACTTCGCATAGAGACTTTGAGCATGGCATTAGGTTTTTTCTCATTGAAGATCAGCTGAGCTAGCCTCATCAATAGCACATGCGCATTCTCCTGCTAAAGCTACTCCTACTTGCTAGCCTATTAACTCCCACACTCAGGGCAGGCGAGCACCTACCTCAAACACTCACTTTCAAGGGGAAAGCAAAGTTTGAGCAAATGGCACAGAAAGCAGAGAAAGAGCAATGGCGTCGCCTGCCTATGGGTAAGCGTATGGCGAAGGTCGCCAAGGAGCTCGAAGGCATCCCCTACTCATCCTACACCCTAGAAATACACGACCACATAGAAAGCCCCTCAGTTAATTTTGAAGGCCTTGACTGCTGGACGTTTTTTGAAGCCTGCCTAGCATTCTGTAAAATGCTCGAAACTAAAAAGTCCAACTACCAGCCCAGTGACTTACTCCGCCAGATCGAGTGGACACGCTACCGCAATGGTAAGTGCCACGGTAACTACCTCGACCGCATCCACTACTTAGCAGAGTGGTATACCGATAATCATGCGCGCAAAAACATCATCGATCTCACCCGTAAATTTCCCAATACCGAAATGGACAACCAGTGCCGCGAAATGAGCCTACTCTGGAAAAGCTATCGCTACCTAAAGCATAACCCTGAGCTACGCACAGGCATGGCCGCACACGAAAAGCGCCTAACCAAGGCCCCTGTCTACATGGTGCCCAAAGACAAGGTCGCAGGTATCGAGCGCCACCTCAAAGACGGTGATATTATCGGTATTGCGAGCCACCACGATGGCGGCTACTGCTCGCATGTAGGTGTGATCATCAGAGACGAAAATAATCAAGCACGCTTCATGCACGCCTCTACCACCTATAAGAAAGTCGTCATCGACGACACCATTTCAAAATACCTCTACAAGTTCAAAAAACACGCTGGCATTCTCATTGCTCGACCATTGTAGAGTATGGACTTCGGGGCTAGCCACACCCCTGCTTACTTGGTTATAATGAAGCCTTCAGCTCATTGGCCAATGCGCGAGCCTCAGAGTCAGCTGTGATGAGCGTATTCAGGTCTGACGCAGTCTGCACGACATGAGCATCCATCACGAGCTCTACGAGCTTCCATATATCGGTATAGCCTATCTCGCCATCGCAGAACGCATCTACCGCGACCTCATTGGCAGCATTATAGACAGCAGGCAAAGTGCCACCAGTCGACCCAGCTCTTTTAGCAAGGTTAATGGCAGGGAAAACATCGTAACGAGGCGCTTCAAACTCTAATGAAGCTAATGCTGCGAAATCAAGTGGCTCTAACCCACCAGAAACACGCTCAGGCCAAGTCACTGCATACTGGATAGGAAAGCACATATCAGGCTTACTCATCTGAGCTAGCACACTACCGTCAACATACTCGACCATCGAGTGGACAATACTCTGAGGGTGCACGATCACGTCAATACGATCCATTTCGATACCAAAGAGCCAGCGCGCCTCAATCATCTCTAAGCCCTTATTAAACAAGGTCGATGAATCAATCGTGATCTTCCGCCCCATATCCCAAGTCGGGTGATTAAGAGCCTGCTCGACAGTCACCGACTCCAGCTGCTCAGCAGGCGTCTGCCTAAAGGGGCCGCCAGACGCGGTGAGGATCAAGCGAGAAACCTCACTCTCACCGCCACGATGACCACTCAGACACTGGAAAATAGCATTATGCTCACTATCAACAGGTAGGATATTAACCCCCTTTTGAGCCGCCTTCGACATGACAAGCTCACCTGCCATTACAAGGATCTCCTTACTGGCCACAGCGAGGTCTTTACCCGCATCAATCGCGGCTAAAGCTGGCTCAAGACCAGCAATACCGACGATAGCCACCAGCACCACATCTGCCTCAGAGAGCCTCGCTATCTCCAGTAAGCCCTCAGCACCTAAATAAACATTCACCCCCTCGGGCAGTAATGCTCTGAGTTCCGATTCTTTAGAAGAATCGTATAGGCCCACATGCTTGACACCCGTTTCGCGCGCCTGAGCCGCTAATGAGGTGACACTTGAGTGAGCAGCCAGAGCGACGATCTCCATTCGCTCAGGTAGCTCAGAGGCAACCTTTAATGTGCTCGTGCCTATTGAGCCAGTCGATCCTAGCAATACTACTTTACGCTTCTTCATACCGGTAAAAAACTAGCCTCCTACAGGTAAATATTTCAAAATGAAATACAATACAGGAGCGGTAAAACAAATGCTATCAATTAAATCCAGTGCGCCACCAATGCCCGGAAGTGTCTGTCCCGAGTCCTTCACGCCAATGCTACGCTTCAGCACGGACTCAGCAAGGTCACCGACAATGGCAAGAAGGGAGAGTAAGAGGCTCAGACCAATCACCCAAGCCCAGCTTCCTAAGATACTCAATGGCTCTGCTAGTAGCGCAAACAAGCCACAACCAGCAAGAAGAGAGAAAAAGAGCGCACCAAAGAACCCCTGCCACGTCTTACCCGGGCTAATATGAGGAATCATCTTATGCTTACCGATGAGTGAGCCGACAATGTAGGCGCCCATGTCAGCGAACTTAGTCACTACTACCAGCCATATAATGAGCCACGCACCGGGAACACTACCTTCCTGCTCAGGTAGAAAGATGAGGCGCGCTAGAAAGCTAAAGGAAACTACGACATAAACAAAACCTAGCGTCGTCACCGCGATGGCCGTCGCAGTCTGCTTACCATCGATCGGTTTGCGCAGCTGGATGATGAAGCCTCCCATCATGAGCAGCATAATAAACATCACATCTAGACCAAAGATCATCTCTAAGCCAGCATGGCCTTTAGTGCATAAGAAGTAAGCCACTGTGAGGAAGTAGCTAGCGCTTACAAATCGGCCCCATCGAGGAAGTGCAGGCAGGCCGCCTTTCTTGGTCATTTGGAAATACTCCCAGACGCCGAAGAAGCCCAGTAGACTCACTAGAGCTACGTAACACCACGGGTTACTGCTCATAAATACACCTGTAACGATACCCCAGAGAAGCAAGGTGCTAAACAAGCGGGCACCAAAAACTTGAGTTTTGGATTTCTTAGGTTCACTGGACTGACTCATAGGCGAAAGCATCCAAGCGTGTTGTGCCATCACTGGCAATGAGATTTAACCAAAGAGAGCTAAAAAACTCTGCCTAGCAATGCTTCTCGATAACGAACAATGACTCCAGCCTTTAGCATCTATATCTGGCTACACTCTCACTACTTAGACTCATCATCGCCATTGATGTGAACCTAATTTTGAGAAATAACATCATCGATGATAGCAACGGTTTTGCCGTCACCTACTCTTCACTACTTGGCGGTTTACCGTAGGTTTCACGACCATCTTACAATCACCTGCTTCTTTATTTTCTTGAGAGGCTATTTTTTCATTTGGGTAAATTGCAGATATCTTCAAATGCTTGATCGACGAGGTGCTGCGTTTTAATCTAAGTTCGCGTTCTATTGAAAAACAACATCGACATATTAATCCTCAGTGCAGGCTTCGGAGAAGGCCACAATAGCGCAGCAGGGAATATCCATACATTACTAACTAAGGATGTCGCCTCTTCACTCATAGACCCCTGCGCACTAGCGAGCCCTCTCATCAATGAGGCCATTAGGCATTTCTATCGATTTATCACAACCCACACACCGTCGGTGTGGAAGCACATTTACCAGTCAACTGAAAGGCACGACTTCGCCAACTCCCGTATGCCCCTGATGAGGAAGCCAGAGGCACTACTCGGCGAGATCGTCGCCCAGTCCCAGCCTAAGGTCATCATTAGCACCTACCCGCTCTATCCTTATTTCTTAGAGCGTATCTATAACGAAACTAACCCACCTCAAGCCAAACCACTCATCGTCACCGTCGTCACCGACTCCATGCTGGTCAATGCCGCATGGCGCAAAGCACCCACAGACTTCTGGCTAGTCACTGACGCCAAAACCCGCAGCGCTCTTCTCCATCACGGCATCGCAGATTCGAAGGTCATAGAAACCGGCTTCCCCGTGCACCCACGCTTCGCCGAGCTCAGCTCTGTCACTGCTGAGAGCTCGATTAAGCCTTTTAAAATGCTCTACTTCCCTACAGCGAAGAGACCCCACGTGCGCAGAATCTCCAGAGAGCTACTCGACGCTGGCGGCGAAGACTCATCACTCACGATTGTTCTCGGGCGAAACACCAAGAAACTCAG
>JALZUH010000005.1 GCA_023301645.1 Akkermansiaceae bacterium | reverse complement strand
GAATGATGTAGCCACCTTCTGCGCGCTGGATGAGACAGTGACTGCCTGAGACAGACGAGCAGCTGATAATGATGTCATTGTCTGCTTTGCTACCGATACTGATTTGCTGGCAGTCGATTGGGAAACGGTAAGGCTGAGGTGCCTTATTAGGCTCTAGGATAGTAACACGTGGCATTGTATTAAATAATAACTTAAGATATATTAATATACCGAAAAATAATAGGAGACAATCTGGAAATAAATTTCAGATGAAAAAACCGCAAGGGTAACAACTAAAGAGAGTTAGCGGATTTAATTATGGTTAATAGTGACTCTGAGATGCACCCAGAGGGGCAAAAGAGCGTCAATCATACGCCAAAATCTAAACTCTGAGCCTTCTGGCAAAGAGGTCTAAGGTGAGTCGGTGGCAGAGCATCGCAAGCTCAGGGTCGTAGCGGTCACCTTCGTCACGCATGAAGGCATGCTGAGCATTGAGCTCATGCCAGGTGTAGTCGAGTCCTTCATCCGAGAATCGGTGATAGAGGAGTTTTCTGCCCTCAAGTGGCACGTGGGGGTCTTGCTTACCCCAGACACACATGATCTCAGCATTAATTTCTGCGAGCCTATCGATAGTTGCTGCACCTTCACCAGAGGGGATGGTCGATGAGTGAATATCGGTGGCGTAGAGGCAGCTAGCAGCCTGCACTTGGGGGTGGAGGGCAGCGCGAAATGCGAGATGCCCTCCGAGACATACGCCGAAGGATCCGAGTGTTCCATTGCAGTAGTCTTGGGCATTGACCCAGTCGGCAATAGCTACCGTGTCGCTGTCGTGACTGGTAAGTGGCTTGGTGAATTTATCCTCATTACCCTTATCCTTGCCTGCGTCATCATAGGCGAGAACGGTGCCGATGTCATTGAGCTCGTGGAAGACTTCGGGGACGATGACGACATAGCCGTGACCTGCGATGAGAGCTGCGGTGCGGGCGATGGGTGAGGTGACTTGAAATATTTCTGAATAGAAGATCACACTGGGAAATGCCCTTGCTGGAGCTTGGGCGTTAGCTTTGATATCTTCCTCAATAATAGAAGGGTAGAATACTTCGCAGCGCATCAGCCCTGTGGCTGTTTCCAGATCAACCGTTTTCTGTGTAATCGTCATGGCGATACTCTGAGGAGTATGCGGGCAAAACTGAACTCTAAAATGAAGGATTAAAGAGTTAGCTATGTGTGCTCACTTGCCACTTTCTATGGGTTAGCAATAATCTGAATCGAGGTGAACACACGATTACCTTGATCGTTATTGGTATTCGGCGGAAAGCTAACAACAGCGGCGGTGTCGCTATATGGAGCTCCACTATCGTCGGGTAGTGAGCACTTGACCCAGTAGCGATCGATGACTTCACTGGTGTTTACACGGGAGATAAAGGTCGCCTCTACACCGTCGACGAAGATAGTTAGCGGGTCGGTGCCCGTCTGACCAGGGACGGACTGTGAGCCGGTGATCGTATCGGGTAGCTCGATGAAGAGAATCTCATCAGAAGCCGCGACAGGTGCGGAGGGGCCTATTTCCAATTCCTTCGCCATAAGTGCGGTATAGGCTAAGTAGTGAGGCTCTCCGATAGCTGCTGGGATGCTAAGAGGGGTCTGCTCATTAATATCCTCGGTGATGTGATACATCTCGAAGGTCGATGTGTCTGCGGCCGTTGTAGGATCGCCAAAGACGATGAGCTTGTAGTCGGGGTGGCTAGCTAGTCGGATGGCGCGTCCTGTAAGGCTCGCGCCTACTCCGGTGATTGTCGTAGTGTGGCGCTCTGCTACAATACAGCGCTCAGCAGTGTCTTGCCCTTTGAAAATAGGCAGTAAACTCTGCGAATCGATGACGTCAACCGATGCGGTAGCACGGGTGATATCGATACCTGCGATCTCGAGCACGGTAGAGAAAATGTCCACACAGTGCACAATCTTACTGCTATTACCGTGGATTTTTACATCTGGGCCTATGGCGATCATTGGCACACGCACTCCACCTTCATAGAGCGTGTCCTTCGAGTGATCTTCACTATAGGGAGCTTGGACTACATCACCAGGAGTGCCATTATCACCGATGATGATGATGTTAGTCGTGCTGAGGTCAACGGTTTCTAAAAGACGGCCAATCTCGGTGTCGAGTGCCTGTAGTGAGGCTTCATAAGCAGCGCGTTGATCACTTCCCGATACCGAACCGTTGTTATTAGTCGCAAAGGTCGGGTAGTCGTGTAGATGGCTGGGGGGATTATGATAGGGTGAGTGTGGTGCTGAGAATGCTAGCCAGACGAACCACGGATTAGTTTCAGCATTGATGAAGCTCACGGTATCATCGACTTGATCGGTTGTTACATAGTCTGTGCTCGTTGAGGTGACGCCATTGACGACCTTGCTCCAATTAAAATAATCAGGGATATTCGTCAGGTAGCCGCGAAACTCTGGCCAGCCTCCAATCGTAGCTGGCCCTGTAGCGCCACCACCGAGGTGCCATTTGCCAAAGGACGCGATACTGTAAGGCGAGTTCTGAGCCGTGAAGATCTCGGGTAATGTCAGCTCATCGGTATTCAGCGTGCCAGAGCCACTCGGATGACCAACACCATGTCGAAAGCCGTGACGCCCAGTGATGATACTAGCACGGGTAGGAGCACATACAGGCTGCGCATAAGCATTGCTAAAGCTCAGTCCATGGTCTGCAAGAAACTGAAGATTCGGCATGCTTGGGAATGTGGTGCCCGGAATACCAAGGTCGTCTAGGGGATTAGAATCTAGTCCCCAGTCGTCGACGATCATCAAGAGGACATTACGGGGAGGGGCGACTGTATGGGTGTTCGTCGAGCTCGCCTCAAGCTCTCCTCCTGTGGTGTTTCCAGCAGGGGTGAAGTTGATATTGACCGTGTAGTCGCCGGGTGGGAGTGACGCTTCGTCGAATTCTAAAAAGAGCGTATCACCATCACTTCCTAAGATCGTGACCTCGACACCATTAATCGTAGCTGAGGTAATATCATCAAGATCAGGTAGAGGTGAGAACTCTGCACGGAAAGTAGGGGTAACAGGTGCTGTGTAGTCGTAGCCAGCATCATCGAAGGGCTTTAGCGAGAGCATTGTGCTACGGTAAAAGTGCTGCGGGTCGGAGGCACTACGGCTTTGGTCCTTACTGGTAGCAAGGTTGCCCATAGATGTTCGCGCGTCGTCATTGAGAGCGCTCCAGTTTGTGAGGTCATCACTGTTTTCAATAAGGTATGTGCCACCCTCTACTCCAGACCAAGCAAGCGTCACATCGCCATTACTTGAATCAACTGCCACGGACTGGACATTTTGCTTAGCCTCTGGCCCGCCCTCGAAGATCACTGCACGGTTATTAGGAAGGTTAACCTCATCAGCACCAGATAGCACTCCGTAATGGTAGCGGCTCATCGCATAGGGGAAAACAGCGAGTCCATCTGGATCGATACACGTGAAATACGCCCACGTGCCCTCTGGGAACTCTGGGGTCACACACCAGCGGACATTATACTCATTCAGATCATAGTCAGTAGTGGCGTTAAATACCCTAGAGTTAGCAGTCGCCTCGTCATAGAAGCTCAAGCCAGTAAGATCTCCCTTATAAGCATTATCCTCGATATAGTGACCTAATGTGAAATTCTGAGTCCCAACATCTGGGCCCTCTTCGGTGGTAGATAGGACGGTATTCGGGCGGCCAGTAGGCTCGTTTCTGGGTATCCATGCAGGCACAGTAGTTCGACCTGTTACCAGTAAGTTCACAGAGCCATTACTACCATCTCTACGCTGGTAGCCAGAAATCATCCTCCGGACACCACTATCAGGATCAGTAGGGTGAGAGTAGCCATAAGGGCCATAGAAGGGGAAGCCATCGAAGTTTCACCCCAAAATCGGTGAGTGGGTGCCATTGGGCGCCTCTGTGTAGCTATTGGTAATGACATCATAATCCACCGAGTCATTCAGCAAGTGGCGCAAGCCCTTAGGCTGGGCATGGTAGTGAAGTAGCTCTGTGAGTGGATGTGAGTTAGAAACATCAAAGGTAACCACCTCATTGATGAAAGCATCACGATTCCAGATGCCATCACCACGATTTCCCGGATCAGAAGGAGCTGCATCTGAGCTCTCAGCATTGATATAGGAGAAGCCATCGCGAGCATCGAACATCGACACCCCGTCGACTAGATAACCAATAGGCCCACCACCTGTGAGCGTTCTAGGGATCGTATCGATGACAGGCGTCAGTGGGAAGCGCGCCGCACGAGCAGTATTGCCCGGATAGTTATTAAAAATATCACCACGCCCTCCATACCAAGGCCCCATCACATGGAAACCAAGACCACTAGTGCGAATATAAAGGTTATTATTGGTAGTAGAAATCTCATGAACACCTGCATAAGTCGGTGTTGGCTGACTATGACCCGTAGGGTGGATCCACGTGATCGCAGAAAGATTAGCCGCCTCTGTTTCTAAGTCAGGATAGATACGTGCATACTGGCCAGAGCGCTCAGTGAACCAAGAAGAGGTAATTGGATTTGCCTCAGAGATCGAAGCAAGCTCAGTGAGCTGGAGCACGACCAAGAGAACCGTGAAAAGAGGAACGGAAACTAAACGAGACAGGTTACGGGCGCTGGGCATCATAGGGTGAAAAAGGAGGTGGAGCTGTTTTATGGGGAGGGGCATCTACGGGGATACTAAGAGAGAAAAGATATAAGAAGCTAATGAGCAATACGCAAGATAGGGCGAGATAAATAATGTAAAACACATAAAAATCTATCAAAGGTTCATTTGAAAGTAGTGTTAACTATACCTTTAAACTCCTTACTGGCAGATAGATTTTTATGTGTTTTACAT
>JALZUH010000004.1 GCA_023301645.1 Akkermansiaceae bacterium | reverse complement strand
AAACAGCTCGCGCCATGTCTGGAAAATCGCCCACTCCGTGTCGAGAATCACTCCGTCAAAATCAAATAATACTGCCTCTGCTTGCTCGATGGCTTCCTGTATGTCCGTGCTCATGATGATGCTACTAACCTTACTCATTTCCTCTCTGAGGCAAGAATAATGGCAACGATGTGGGTAAAGATCGTGGCTGGTCTTGGTGACTAGCGATATTGCGGAAATTACTAGCTGCCCATCTTGCGAGCTTTCTAGCATCTAGGCTTGATTGACGGCTTGATATCGCCATCTTCTTGCGCCCGTTATTACTCATCCATCTCTATCCCCTCTTCCTTCAGATCAATGATCGACTCTCACCATTCATTCTGCAAACACCGCGCTGGTGAACTAGCTGCTGTAGATAATGACGCAGAGGGAATGCCGCAGGACTTCCTACTGGCAGAGTTTGAGCATGACTTGGAATACAGTGGCGTTGATCAGGTAGTATCGATTCAGAGCAGGCGCAGTGATAGTGAGAATGTCTTCTTACTTGAGCAGGCCGCCCTATCAGATGACCTCGTCACCGGGATTATCGGCTGGGCTCCTCTAGCATCGAGTGACCTACGAGTGTTTCTCGAAAAATACGCCTTCGAGCCACTCATTAAGGGATACCGTGAGGCTATCGATGACGTGGCGACGGCAGATTACTTCCAAAACCCCGACTTCGATCGCGGTATCGCAGAACTCACCCAGCGTAATCTCACGATGGATATCTCTGTATCGGCCGATCAGCTGCCCGCACTCATCCAGCTAGTAGATAGGCACCCTAATCAGCCCTTCGTGCTTAACCACTCCGGTCATCCTGTATCCAGTAGCAGTGCCCCATGCGCGTCATGGACGCGCAACATTCGTGAGCTAGCACGCCGCCCGCACCTCTTCTGCAAGCTCTCTGCCATGAACCCTAGCCCCAATACTGCCCTACCAATTCGTAGTGCTGACTTGCGGCCTTATTTCGACACTCTGCTTCATGCGTTTGGCCCGAAGCGGCTGATGTTTGGCTCCGACTGGCCGCACTCGATGGCATACACGACGTATCCTGCTTGGCTCAATGTCGTCGACGACTTTATCGATCCTCTGAGTTATGATGAGAAAAATGCGATTGTGCAGGAGACAGCGATTGATTTCTATAAGCTCTAAGTGGCCTCGCCGCTGAGTGATTGACTTACCCACCTCGTTACAGCATCGCCTTTGTCAGGCTAAGCACATCATCGTAGGGTAATCTGGCTAGCATGCCCCACTGCGGTCGCTGGTAGAGCCTGTAGAGACTCATCGCTGGGGAATAGATCCCACAGAGGAATCTCGCTAGCCGTGCTGGACTCGATAGAGCGGCGCGCCTCTCTGCGATGACCTCCTGCACCTTCTCCATCTCCTCTAGGCTTACCTCTTCTACATCGGGTAATGGGAGCTTTCTAGGGCGGTATTTCCCCACGCATGAAGCGCAGTGCCCGCAGGGTTCGGCGAGCTTTTCACCGAAGTATCCTACCAATGAGCTCGCTAGACAGCGCTTGGATAATGCCCACTTAAAGACCGCATCGATGCGATCCATATCATGCTGGGCATGCTGCTCGAATACAGTCATTACTTCGCTGCTGAGTGCTGGGATGCTCTCTGGTGTTTTGAGGATTTTGTAATGCTTCAGGCTATGGCTGAGCTTCAGCTTCACGTCTCCTGCTGCCTCTAGCTCCCTGAGCAGAGTGATGAGCTTAGAGAGCTTGGTGATGCTTCCGTCTACTAGCTCTAGTAGTGACACCCGACTTTTCGCATCGATGAGCTCGCTGAGCACCTGCTGCTCCTTTTTGGTAAAGCCCTCTAGGATACGTGCTTTCGCAGAAGGGTCCCAGCAGAGAGGCACGACGTGACACCACATCCATGACGCCCCGCTCAGGGCGATCCAGCCGTCTGTCTCTAGCCGTGCTAGCATCACCTCTAGTAGCTCCGCAGGGATGTCATTACGCGTGCTCAGTGTGTAGCTCGATACGATAGCCTGCTTGCCCTGTGAGAAGATGTTCTGCAGCACTGCCTCTATCGGGCGGCTGGCTGGCTGCTTCGCCATTACCATGCTCTCTAGTGCCGTCCTGTCCTCACTACAGATCAGCACCTCGCAGTGACTAGCCTTACCATCACGTCCAGCGCGCCCACTCTCCTGAATCCAGCCTTCGGGTGACTTCGGCGGATGATAGTGGATCACACTCCTCACATCTGGCATGTCCACTCCCATACCAAAGGCAATGGTAGCACATATCACAGGGATCTCGTGTGCGAGAAAACCATCCTGCACCTCTGCCCTAGCAACTGCTGGCATCCCTGCGTGGTAAGCACGAGCCATGATTCCCTCACTGCTGAGATAGGCTGCCACTTCCTCCACGTCGGCACGGCGTGTCGCATAGATTATAGCTGGTAATCGCCCTGCTTGCTGCAGTGACTCTAGGAGCTTCTGCTTTTTCTCAGCTGGTGCTGCTACGGTCACGTCAAAGGATAGATTCTCACGGTAAAAGGATGTCCTTACTTGGTCGCGCTTGAGTATACTAAATGCCTTAGCAATGCCCGTAGCTGTCTTCGTCGATGCCGTGGCTGTGAGTGCGAGTATCACGCTCGGCTTGAGCTTTCGTATCAGCTTCGGCAGGCGGATATAGGATGGGCGGAAGCTATGTCCCCACTCCGAGATACAGTGCGCTTCATCGATAGCGGCGATTGATATGTGTTGGTTTTTTAGAATCTTTAGCAATACAGGATCAGCCATTCGCTCGGGTGACAGGTAGAGCAGCTTCACTTCACCTCGCTCGATCTCAGCCAGTGTCTCCTCACACTCCTCCTCAGTGCTCGTAGAGTCTA
>JALZUH010000003.1 GCA_023301645.1 Akkermansiaceae bacterium | reverse complement strand
GGCATATCTCTCCCGCATCTTTGCTGTGTATTCTTCTATGCTTTGTTCACTCATGGCCATCGTTGGTGTAGAGTGTCCTTATTTATGAGGCAACGGGACTTATTTTCAGATAAATCATATTTTTTTGGGTGTCCTCTTCAATGAGGCAACACGCAGCTGGTCCGACTATTCACACATGTTTTGACAAGTCCCTCCCAGCCTAGCATAATCCACTGAGTGAGTGATAGCTTGAACAACGATTCTAAAAATTCCCGCAAGGAGCGCGTCTGGGAAATTGTCTTTGAGGCAGAAACCCCAATTGGAAAGTTCTTCGACGTAGCCCTCCTCTGGCTTATTGCTCTCAGTGTTCTGGCAGTGATGCTAGAGAGTGTTGAGGTCATCGAGGTAAAATACGGCAGAATCCTCATCATCGCTGAGTGGATTTTCACCATTATATTCACCATCGAGTATTTTATGAGAATCTGGCTGGTTCGCCGGCCTATCCGCTACATCTTCAGCTTTTACGGTCTCGTCGACCTCCTCTCCTGCCTGCCAAGCTACCTAGCCCTTATCTTCGCTGGCAGTAGTCACTTCGCCGTGATCCGACTACTCAGACTACTGAGGATGTTCCGCGTATTGAAAATGATCTCTCACGTGCGTGGAGCAGATCTCATCATGCGAGGCCTCATGGCCTCACGGGCGAAGATCACCGTCTTCTTTCTCGCCATGCTGATTTTTGCCATGATTGCTGGCACCTTGATGTATATTGCCGAATCCGTCCTCACTGGGGGGAATCCAGCCTTCACTAATATTCCCGTGGGTATCTACTACGCCATTGTCTCCATTACAGGGGTTGGCTATGGTGACATCACCGCCTACACTACCGTTGGCAAGTTCCTCACCTCACTGATGGTGCTCACTGGTTACGCCGTGATCACAGTCCCCACAGGTATCCTTGCCGGAGATTTGGCAAATGAAGCCATGAAGCCAGACGAAACATCAGACGCATGTCCTGGCTGTGGAGTTCACGGCCATCTACTCGATGCTAAATTCTGTCGAAAGTGCGGCGAATCATTAGATTAATTACCATTGGCAAAAGAGTTCCTTTGCTCAAACCCATTTTATGATCTAGCCTCAAGCCATGTGGATATGGTCAAAGCTATCAGGAGCTAAGTGGATGGACGCGTGGGAGGATCGTTTCTACGGTAATCCTAATGCTGTAATATCGATGCTCAAGACTCAGAAGACAGTCAGAGTTGAAGTCTATACAGAAACGGAGAAAGAAGCCCTCGCTATCCAAGAGCAATTCGGAGGGAGTATCCGCAAGCTCGTGCACAAGAACTGGGCTGAAATGACCCAGTCTAATCATCCACCGATCAAAATACGCAGCTCACTCGTCATCATCGGCGAACGCGAAGACGACGCCCGCGCTAAATTCGCCAAAGAATTCCCCGGAAGACACATCATTCAAGTGCCTGCTGACATGGCATTTGGCACCGGTGACCACGCCACCACCTCGACCTGCATGAGATTTCTCGTCGATGTTGCCAAAGAGCGAAAAAACTCAACTTGGGAAATGCTCGACCTCGGCACCGGCACCGGAGTCATCGCCATCGCAGCACGCATGCTCGGTGCCACGAAGTGCTTAGGCATGGATTTCGACCACCAGGCCGTCATCGTAGCTCAGCGTAATGTCACGCGCAATGAAGTCGACCAAGTCACCATGAAAGATGGCGATGTCCTCAAATGGACACCTGAAGCTCAGTGGCCAGTTGTCGTAGCTAATATGTTTTCAACTATTTTGCAGCAGGGCTTCCCTGCTATTGCCGCAGCTCTAGAAACAGGCGGTGACATCATCGTATCAGGTATTCTTAAAGAACAATGGCCAGAAACTCGTGACATTGCCCAGCAGAGCAAGCTTGAGTTCTCTGAAGTCATCACCAAAGGCAAATGGGTCACAGCTAGGGGCACAAAGAAAGCATAAGAAATAACACCAAAGCGAAACCATTTCGCTTGCATGAACACACTTATCATATAACTAATATCTCCGAGCTCAGGAGGGTGCTTTGGGAAAACTAACGTTGCCCTTCCCCCGCTGCAGCAATACCCAATTTTCACCATGGAATCCATCTCATCACGTATCGATAAGGTATCTCCCTCACTCACACTCTCTGTCACGAACCAAGCCAAGGCCATGAAGGCACGAGGCGACGAAGTCTACGCACTCGCAGGAGGCGAGCCTGACCAGGACACAGCAGACTTCATCAAGCAAGCAGCCATCGAGGCACTCAATGAAGGCAAAACAAAATACACTCCAGCGGCGGGTGTTCCCGAGCTCCGCGAAGGCATTGCCAAAAAGCTCAAAGAAGAAAACGGAATCGACTACGACCCGACTCAAGTTGTCGTCAGCAGTGGTGCTAAGCAAGCATGCTTCAATGCTATCCTTGCTATTTGTGAAGAAGGTGACGAAGTCATCATCCCTAGCCCATACTGGGTAAGCTACCCTGAGATGGTTCGCCTCGCAGGAGCTGAGCCAGTATTCGTCGAGACAACCGCCGAAAACGACTGGAAAATCACTCCAGAGCAATTCGAAGAGCACATGACTGGTCGCACCAAGATGATCATCATCAACACCCCTGGTAACCCTACTGGATCTGTCTACACTGCAGAGGAACTACGCGCTATCGGTGACATCGCACTCTACGAGGACATCATCATACTCTCTGACGAAATTTACGAGCACCTCGTATACGATGATGCCAAGCACGTGAGTATCGCCTCACTTGGCAAAGACCTCTACGACCTCACTGTTACCGTCAATGGATTCTCCAAGGCATACTCCATGACAGGGTGGCGTGTCGGCTATACTGCTGCCCCAGAGCCAATTGCCAAAGCAATCTCTAAGATCCAAGGACACACTAGCTCAAACGCTACCACATTTGCTCAATACGGAGCTATAGCAGCCCTAGAAAAAGGACCTAATGTCATCAGTGACATGAAGGCAGAATACGACGTGCGTCGCCAGTTCGTATACAACCGCCTCAAGTCCATCAGCAACATCAAGGTAACTGAACCGAAGGGAGCATTCTACTTCCTCGTCGACACCACTGGACTTGGCATCAAATCCGTCAATCTCTGTGACAAGCTACTCAAACGCTATCTCGTAGCAGCTGTTCCAGGCATCGCCTTCGGAAATGATAACAGCATTCGTATTAGCTACTGCACCACACTTGACGTGCTCAACGAAGGCCTTAGCCGATTCGAAGAGTTCTGCAAAGCGCACTAAGACAACTTAGAGAGTCAAACAGACTATAAACACCCAATTTCAACGCGGCATGCTTATTACAAGTATGCCGCGTTTTTTATTTTGGTGAAAATTTCTCAATAAGAGTCCCCGCCACGCATATCACTCTGCCTTCTGCGCTGCTAGAACTCCCCCCTTACAGCCTCACTACTACTGACCGTTATATCGATAGGCTACATACCATTCAACTCATGTCCCCATCGTCATTAGCAATAGCTGCCTTAACGCTAAAACACCCCTTAAGAGTGATTTCAACCCATCTGTATTAGTTAGGGTCTTCCACCAAGTCATCCTTCATCCAGCGCCAGAGCACGCCATCTACTGGTCCGAGTAACCAAGCCAGCACAAAAAGAACACCACCACTCACGACCACCGATGCTGACATATTACTATCAAACCACACATGCAGATACATCCCGCCGATAGCAGAGAGCAGGGCGTGCACTGCAGCTAGCACCAGCATGATCTTTAGCCTATGAGTGCATAAATAAGCCGAAGCCCCCGGTAGAATGAGTAGTGCAATAACAAGGATTGCCCCCACCGCCTGAAAGGCAGCGACGACAATAAATGAAACCGTAAACATCAACCCATAATGAATCAACGCTGGCTTGTAGCCGTAGGAAGCAGCCAGCCCAGCGTCGAATGAGCTGAGCATCAGCACTCGGTAAAACACAGTCACCAGCAGCAATGTGCACGCGCTGACACCGGCCATCACCACCACTGGACTAGGCACCAAAAGACCCAATAAATCCATCGTATCAGCTTCGAGTAAAAGCCCCAGTCTCCCGTGTAAGACACACTCTAGATCAAGGTCGACATTCTGCCCAAGCATCACCTCCATCAACACCACTCCCAAAGCAAACAAAGCAGTAAAGGAAATACCTGTAGCAGCATCCTGCTTCACCCGTGTCCACTTATGAATCAGCTCGATAATCACCGTCGATGCCAAGCCAGCAAGCCCAGCTCCGACGATCAGCCATGGCGACCCCAAGTCCCCAGTGAACATAAAGGCGATAACCACTCCCGGAAACACACTATGGCTAATAGCATCACCAGTCAGCGCCATCCTGCGAAGGATCAAAAAAGAGCCCACCTGCCCACATGGCAGAGCTACTAAAAACGCCATGAGGATAAGCCACAGGGCTCCCCAACCCAAGATGTCCCAAGGTCGCGTAATGTATTCGATCAATGTCTCCATCATGGCTTCGTCGTGAGGAATTGTTGAGGATGAGACTGCGGTAACTGTGGGATAGGCTTACCGTGAGGGTCAAGTTCAGGAAAGTCTAGATCCTGCTCCAGCTGGCGAATCACCGCAGAGCCAAGAATATGCTCAATCTTCTCAGCATCGTCATGCACGTGATCCTCGGCGTAGTCGGCCTCATTCGTCAGGTAGAGCTCCCAGAGACGATGATTACGAACAAGCTCCATAGCTCGCTTCCAACCAGTTTCAGTAAGCTGCACTGATAGCTTATCAGGTGAATAATCTACCAAGCCATGCCTGACGAGTGCGCGGCAGCGACGTCTAATGACATCCTCGGTATTTCGCTGCTTCTCTGCCAGCATGATCAAGCTCACCTCGCTATGGGCAAAACCTTCCCCCTCAAGAATTTGGTAAATAGACTTCAGGGTATTCTCTCTCCTTACCCTATTCTTACGATTGGTCACACGCAGTAGCTTAGCCAGCACGCCATGACGAGGTGCCACGAAGTAGACGATGGCAAAGACTAAGGTAGCAGACAGAGTGATGACAGGGCCCGTCGGCATATCATTATAACTCGCAGAGACCAATGCCCCTGCCATGCCAGAGAGAACGCCAAAGATGGCAGAAAGCCACAGCATTTTATTAAACCGATCCGTCAGCAAATAAGCAGCAGCGGCTGGTGTGATCAGCATCGCCGAGACCAATACAACGCCCACAGCCTGTAAGGCAACCACCACAGAGAAGGTCAGCAGAAAATAGAAAAGCGCATTAAGTAACCTCACGGGATAGCCTAAGCCCCTAGAAAACCCCTCATCAAAGCTCACTAAGAGCAATGGCCGCTTCAGCAAGAAAACAGTGACTAAAAGCATCAGTGTGGTGACGATCATCATGCGCAAATCCGACGCGTCAATTGAGCCCACATTACCAAATAAGAAATTCATCACCCCCACCGTATCCTGCTGGTTTCGAGACTGCCACATGATACCCGATGCAAAAAATGTTGCTAACACAATACCGAGTGCCGTATCCGACTTCAGGCGCGTAGTCGTCATCATTAGGCGCACAATGCCAGCCCCCAGCAGCCCCGCCAGAGCCGCAAAGGCAAAGATCACAGCAGGATTTCTATCTGAGCTATAAATCAAGCCCGCTACTACTCCAGGTAGCACCGCATGAGAAACAGCATCACCCATCAGCGCGACACGACGCAGAACCACAAAGCAACCTAATAAGCCACACCCCGCCCCCAGCAGAATAGCTGCCATCAGAGCCTTGCCCGAGCCACTACCCGGAATAAGGAAGTCTAACATCGATAGAAACAACATAGCCATCTACATCTTCGCTGCCTGATCCGCCACCTCACTTAGAATAGTAAGACGCCCGCCATAGGTCTTCTGAAGCAGTTCATTATTATAAACATCCTCCACCTTACCATATGCTACTAAGCGCATATTTAATAAAATCAATCGGTCAAAGTATTCGCTAGCTGACTGCAAGTCATGGTGGACGACAAGCACCGTCTTACCGCTCTTGCGCATCTCCTGCAGCAAGGTGACAATCGCCGCCTCAGTAGCTGCGTCCACCCCAACAAAGGGCTCATCCATCAAGTAAAGATCACTATCCTGAGCTAAAGCACGCGCTAAGAACACGCGCTGCTGCTGACCGCCACTCAGGTTACCAATCTGGCGATTTGAATATGGCAGCATTCCCACCTTATCAAGAGCCTCACTAGCACGAAGTCGCTCCTTCTTACCCGGTCTGCCAAAGAGTCCTAGCTTACCGTAAGTGCCCATCAAGGCGACATCCATCACAGTCACCGGAAAGTCCCAATCAACGCTTTCGCGCTGAGGCACGTAGCCGACACGGTGAAGATTCTCTTTGAGAGGCTTACCAAACACCTTGACCCAACCACCCGCTGAAGGGACAACTCCCATGATCGACTTAATCAAGGTCGACTTACCCGCACCATTAGGCCCCACAATGCCCACAAGACTCCCCTGAGGGATCTCCACATCCACCCCATAGAGCACAGGGCGCTTATGATAGCTGACAGTGAGATCGTGAGTTTCTAATGCGGGAACCATGGTTGCTCAGTATATACTAGAATTTAACTCTAAAGCCAGTGAATGTATTTAAATTATCAAACCAGTGCCTCTGCCCTACTTAAGGCCTTCGACGATGGTGTTGATATTGTGCTTCATCATGCCGATATAAGTGCCCTTATCATATGTCTCAC
>JALZUH010000002.1 GCA_023301645.1 Akkermansiaceae bacterium | reverse complement strand
CAACACGCAGGAATACCTTGCCAACAAGCAATAACAGAAGAACAATAAACCTATCCGAGATTACAGTTTAGACCTGTCTAGGTTGTGGGGTCAGGTCACCCTCCCCACCCCTCCACCGCTTTATTAGAAATCACACTTGCTTTTAAAGACTCCTCATAAAAGGTGTCGTTATTCACTTTTTAGCTAAATCTTATGAACATCTCACTTCAGCACTTTCACATCGCCCCCGGGCATAATTACAAAGGTCGGCACGGATTAGGGGCTCTCGATTACCCAATTGAGGAAATGGAGGCCATCGAGTGCGTGGCTGGTAGTGGTATTATTGGTGATCGTTTCTTCGACTACGAGCCCGACTTCAGGGGGCAGATTACCTTTTTTGACCGAGCTGTCTACGAGCGTGTGATGACTGAGATCGTCAAGGGCGAGGTTAGCCCGATTGTTTTCCGCAGAAATGTCATCATTAAGGGCGTTGATCTTAATGAGCTCATTGGGAAGAGGTTTCAGATCGGCGGGCTAGAGTTCACTGGCTCCTGTGAGTGCTCACCATGCTACTGGATGGACGAGTCATGTGCCCCGGGCACCTTTGAGTTCCTCAAGGGACAAGGTGGGCTGAGAGCGCGTATCGTGAAGGGCGGCGAGATGAAGCTGGGAGATTATGAACTCAAGGTATTGGGTGATGCTCCTCCCCAGAAGGATAAGTAAGTAACTATTTCGACCACTTGCGAGTGATTACCTGTAAGCACTAAAATAATGCTTTCATACAGTTTCTCTTGCATTTTGGTCTTTTTATATGGCTCTATGAGCCCACAGCAAGCGCGGTCAATGAGGACTCAGCAGATTAGTAAATAAGCAACTAAGCAGAACGATATCATCACAATGAGTAAAGAACTTGGAAAGAAACGCGGCACAAAGCTAGGAATAGGTCTCGCAGGATTTGGCACCGTCGGCACAGGCGTATGGGAGACATTCCAGAAAAATGCAGAGCTCATTGCTAACCGCAGTGGTGTCGAGGTTGATATCGTGCGCATTGCAGTGCGTGACATCACGAAGTCTCGCGCCGAGGGCGTGGCTGCTGAGAAGTTCACCACAGACTGGAATGACGTTGTGAGTGACCCTGCCGTTGATCTCGTCGTCGAGCTCATCGGAGGAACGACTACTGCCTTTGACATCGTGGCGGCCGCTATTCGCGCTAAAAAGCCTGTCGTTACTGGTAATAAGGCTCTCCTTGCTGAGCGCGGTCAGGAGCTCTTCGCCCTTTCTCGTGAGTATGATACTCCTATCCACTTCGAGGCAGCTGTAGCGGGTGCTATCCCGATCATTAAGGCTGTGCAGGATTCTTTCGTGGGAAATCGCATCGAGTCGATGACTGGCATTATCAATGGCACGTCTAACTACATCCTCGAGCGTATGACGGAGGCAGGCTTAGGCTATGAGGAAGCTCTAGGTGAGGCGCAGCAGCTCGGCTACGCTGAGGCTGACCCGACACTCGATGTCAATGGCTGGGATGCCGCCCACAAGGCGATCCTTCTTGCTACACTAGCCTACGGCTTCACCATTGATTATAATCAAGTCTACGTGCGAGGCATCGAGCGCGTGCGTGCTATCGATATCTCCTTTGCGAAGAGTCTTGGCTATGTTGTAAAGCTTCTCTGTGTCGTGCGTGAGCATGATAATGGCATGATTGAGATTCGCACGCAGCCTTCATTCATCTCTCAAAATCATGTGCTCTCTAGTGTCAATGGTGTCTTTAATGCAGTAGCTGTCAATGGCGACGCTTCTGGCGAGTCGCTCTTCTACGGTCGCGGTGCTGGTAAGGGCCCTACAGCGTCATCCGTCGTCGCTGACATCGTAGAGGGATCACTCGGGATCAATCACGGTGGTAGCCACAGAGGCTTCCTTCCTTATGAAGATAAGGGTCAGCTCATGCCTATCGAGGACACAGAGACTCCTTACTACGTAAGATTTGATGTCACCGACGAGCCTGGTGTCATCGCTAAGATTGCTAATACACTCGCCGATGCTGGCATTGGTATCTCTGGCACACACTCACCTGTGAATGCAGAGAATCCTGATGCTGACTTCGTCGATATGGTATTCCAGCTTCATACTTGTAAGTTTGGTCTCCTCAAGAGCACGCTCAAAGACATTGAGAAGCTCGACTGCGTGAATTCTCGCCCAGTGGTATTCCGCATAGAGAATATCGTATAATAATAAGATCATACAGCACTATGGCGTAGGTAACTATCGATCATTAATAATCTACGGAGGAGTCATGAATATGGCTCCTCCTTTTTTGTGATCCTAAAGACCTTGTATTACAGCCTAGAGGGCGTGGTTTTTGATTTCCTTCAAAAAAGATGGAATAACCTCTCCTCTACCAGCTCTTATCTACCAGTTAGCAAGATGCTACCTTTTCTCAAGTATTCACAAACTGGGTTCTCTTTGTCATTTTAAGTTTTACACCAAAAACTCAAATAGAAAACCTACTTAGGAACGCTTCATAAGATGAAGGTCAGCACCAAAGAAACTCCCTGCTAACACCCAAAATTATGTCTCAATACGAACCAGATAACAGTCTAAAGCTTTACCTCCGTGAGATTTCAAAAACCGAACTTTTGACTCCTGCAGAGGAAATTGAACTAGCCGCTCGCATCAAGCAGGGCGACAAAAAGGCACGTTCACACATGATTCGTGCTAATCTACGACTTGTCGTAAAAATCGCCCAAGATTACTCAAATTACGGGTTGCCTCTTGGAGATCTCATCTCAGAGGGAAACATCGGCCTCATGAAGGCCGTTGAGAGATTTGACCCTAATAAGGGCGGTAAACTAAGCACCTATGGTTCATGGTGGATCAAGCAGTCCATCAAGCGCGCTCTCGCCAATCAGAGCAAAACAATCCGCCTACCCATTCACATGGTGGATAAAATTGCCCGCATGCGCCGCATCGCAGGTATGCTCACCGAAGATCTTGGTCGCGAGCCTAGTCAGGAAGAGCTAGCCGAGGAGCTAGGTATCCCGCAGCGAAAGCTCGCCCTCCTCGAAACAGCATCCATGCGCCCAACCTCGCTCAATGCACCTGTCCATGATGATGCTAACTCAGAAGTCAGCGACATCATTGGCGATGAGAAGGCGACGACACCTTACGAAGCTCTTGATACTAAGAACATGTATGGTGAACTCAGTGAGCTACTCGACACTCTCGACGAACGTGAGCATCGCATCATCGGCGCTAGATTCGGTCTTGATGGTGGAAATCCAATGACACTTGAAGAAGTCGGTGTTGAGCTCGGCGTCACCCGAGAGCGTATCAGACAGCTTCAGAATATCGCATTGGAGAAAATGCGTAAAACACTCACCAAAAAAGATCGCCCATTCTCAGAGGGTATCAGCAAGCTTTTATCCCGTGCTTAATGAGCACATTAAGGAAACAACTTTCATTTCATAGTTAAGTCGGAGAGCTAGCATGCCCCTGTGTGGAAAGACTTTTTACAAAGTCCCTTCCCGATAGGCGATTGCTAGCTCTTCTGATATGATACGAATGCCTTCTTTCACGGTGTTTTCCTCCATCGTATAGGTCACGCGAATACACTGCTTACTGTGCTGAGCCATCCTTTGGTCGCTCTCTTTCAGCCCAAAGAAGAAATAGTGACCCGATACGATAAGAACACCGCGTGCCTTCAGCCGCTGGTAAAGCTCCTCAGAGGATATAGGAAGGTCTTCAAACCACATCCAGAGGAACAAAGCTCCCTCGCTCAAATGAATTCGATAGGGAAGACGATCATCGAAGAACTCTCTCACCCATTCTCTGGCTTGGCGTGACTTCTGAATGTAAAATGGACAGATGACTTCCTTGCTCATCGTAAGTATCTCACCACTACGAACCAGTGGCTCCACGATTGCCTGCCCGACATTTCCATTGGCAAGTCCGACAATAGCACTCATCGACGCGACCGCTGAGGCGATATCTTCCCGAGCGATGACGATGCCTGTCCGAGTCCCCGGTAGTCCGAGTTTAGATAAGCTTAGTGTCAGCACGATGGCTTCATTCCAAACAGGTGTGGCTTCAGTAAAGATGATATTAGGGAATGGAGCTCCGTAAGCATTATCAATAATAAGCGGGATATGGTGATCCTTTGCCAACTGGCTCAAGCGTGCTATCTCCTCATCGGTAAGTGTATTCCCTGTAGGATTAGTCGGGCGTGACACACAAATAGCTGCGATATCATCGCTCACTTCTATTGAGTCGAAGTCCACTCGGTATTTGAAATCGTGCTCACCTATTTTCTCAATCAGTGGCGGCACACCAACAAAGACCGACTCCCCTACCGATTGATTAGCATAACCGATGTATTCAGGCACTAGTGGTAGTAAGATCTTCTTCTGCGAGCCGTCATCAAGTCGCCCTGCTAGGGCATTAAAGAGAAAGAAAAAGGCCGTCTGGCCACCAGCCGTTATTGCGATATTCTTGGCAGTAATATCCCAGCCTAAGGTTTGATTGAGAAGCTTCGCAAGAGCTCCTAAAAACTCTGTATTTCCTCGCGGAGGTTCGTAGTTTGAAAGCATCCGCTCTAGTCCACCAGATGATGCCATAATTTCCTCCATACGCTTTCTCCAGACAGCATTAACCTCTGGAATATGGGCAGGCTGGCCGCCACCGAGCATCTTCACATCGTCGCCCCCTTCAGCAAGGGCTGCCCCGAGGTCATCCATCAGCTCCTCGATGCCACTGCCCTTACATAGCCTCTGGCCTAGCTCAGATAAATACTCACTCATATCATTTCTTTATAAAAAACAAGCCCCCTACATCATTGCAGGAGGCTCATTGGTAAAAACTTAAATGCTTTAATCAACTTACTGCGATGCCGGAAGGTCGCTCACGTCGACAGGGGCATAGAGACCCGTGTTTTGCGGTGGAGGGGCTACTGATGGTAAGTCATCGATCACTGAGAAAGGCACGTCTGATGCCGAAATTGAAGGCGCGACGCCCTCTGGAAGCAACTCAGGTGCTAGTGGTGCAACTGGTGTAATCGGCGCCGCTTGAACTGCTGGATTTGGAGTGTCGAAAGTGCTCTGGTAATCAGCTCCTGCGATATCATTAAAGGAAACATCTTGGCCTAATAGCACAGTAGAAACATAACCTACTTCACCTGTATTAACTAACTCTACCTTGGTGTATGCGAGCTTGCTAGAAATCACCTTCACCTCCGTGCCATTAGCTAGAGTCTTCTCCGGCTGCTGAGTGCCACTTGGATATTTCGTATAAAAAGCCGCATTAGATGACTGAGTGGTCAAAAATGAACCAGGTGAAAAATGCGAGTAGCCTTTCTTGAGCATTACCTCAGGCGCTACTTCCTGGAAAGATCCTGCTGGATTGAGAGGATTAAGCCCGTCACTACTGATGGGCCCTTGCCTGAAGTTGGCACAACTTACTAGCGACAGTGTAGCCACCACGGACAATACAGCTGATGATGTAGCAAAAAGTTGTCTGATTTCTATTTTTTTCATAAAGAGGTTTTTTATGTGATTTATCTGGAGGTCTTTAGCCCAGCAATCTGATCAAAATACTTAGCCAATATACAGCTCGTCCTCATTAATGTCAGAGAACTCATCTACGCCAGCACCCGCATCACGGATATTTCGTAGCGTTCTACGATTTCCACGGCTGGTATTCGGGCCATTTACCTTATCGGCTATCACTTCTACAAGAGCAGGAGCAACAGCACATAGGCCAATAGCGGCTAAAGCAAAAGCAATAGGGCGGCGAGTATCACGGTGAATCAAATCACCTACAAAAATACCTGCTGCGGCACCCATTACAGCAGGTGCAAACGAAGCGCTTGTCTCTATCCAGTTCTTATCTGATTGCTCATCTGTCATGGATATATTCTAGCCTCGTATTCTAGGTATAAAAGAGAAATTCCTGAGAATTCGCAGTTTCTTCTTTTTCATCAATGAACCCTACTCATAATCAACCTATGAACGCCTCCACAAACAGCCAATACGCCCTCATCCTTGCTGGCGGAAGCGGCACTCGATTCTGGCCCCTTTCACGAAATGCTAAGCCCAAGCAACTGCTCAATCTCTTTGGCAGTGCCACCTTACTCACTCAGACCATCCAGCGACTAGAAGGCCTCATCCCCAAGGAAAACATTCTCATCCTCACCAATCCTCTGCAAGAAGCCGCTGTCCGTGAAGTCGCCTCAGATCTGCCCAAGGGAAACATCTTCGCCGAGCCTGCCAAGCGAGACACCGCTCCTGCCGTAGCACTTGGTATCGCCCTCATTGCAGCGCGTGATCCCGAAGCCACCATGATGATCTTACCATCCGATCAACTCATTAGCGACACGGCTGCCTACCACTGCGTGATGGCTGACGCTATGACTGTGGCAGAGAATAATCCAGCCCTCGTAACTGTCGGCATCAAGCCCACATGGCCATGCCCGTCATTTGGCTACATCGAGCGCGGCGGTGAAGCCACGGTGGAGGGGCCTACTACCACCAATAAAGCTCACGATGTTGCCCGCTTCCGCGAAAAGCCTAATAGTGAGCTAGCAGAGAAGTTCCTCAACCAAGGCAACTACGCATGGAACGCCGGCATGTTCATCTGGTCGGTCAAAACCGTCGTCGCAGAGCTAGAAACTCACTCACCCGAACTCGCCACCTTCATTCAGCAAGTAAGCCAAGCCCCAGAGCCAACGGCCGCCATCGACGAGCATTTCCTAAACCTCACTCCAATATCTATTGATTACGCCTTGATGGAGAACGCCTCGCGCGTGCTCAATATCGAGGCCACATTCGACTGGGATGATGTCGGGTCATGGATTTCCCTGTCCAACTACCTCGACGAGCAGGGTGATGGCAATAAAACCAATACCGAAATTGCTGAAATCGACTGCCGTGACAACATCGTATTTAATGACCGCCCAGAGTCAAAGGTCGCACTCATCGGTGTCCACGATCTCATCGTCGTGCAAACTGACGACGCCTTACTCATCGCCAATCGCCACCGTGCCGATAACATCAAGGATCTTGGAAAAATCCTTCCCGACGAGCTACTCTAAATCAGCGGTCGCTCCATCACACCCCACAGCACTCCAATACCCACTAATATCATGCAGGAGGATATCACACACCCCGTTTTGGCCATCGACCATGGTGATGCCCGCACGGGTATAGCAGCGACCGACCCAGTAGGGATCATGGCACACCCAGTCGAGACCATCCCGATGAAAACTGGCCTAGACCCCATCGAGCGTATTGCCGAGCTAGTGAGCCAACGCCAAATCAAAACCATGGTCATTGGGCTCCCCCTCAGAATGGACGGCACGGAAGGAGCATCCGCACTCAAAATCCGCAAATTTGCCAATGAAGTCAAACGCAGGCTACCCGACACCCCGCTACACTACTGTGATGAAACACTCACCACTGTAGCTGCCAATGACAAGCTACTCCAAGCTGGCATCAAAGGTAAAAAAGGTGCCAGTAAGCACAAAGAACTCATTGACCAAGCTGCTGCCGTAGAAATTCTTAACAAATGGCTAGGATTCAATGATGTCATCTGGGACGAGCCTTACCTCCCCGAGTAGAAAGTTAACCGCTTAGCGGCTAATCTTTTTACTACTTAATCGCTTATTCTAAAAAACAGAATCAACGAGCAAGCTGGGTAGAAAAGAGGTTCTTAAAAACTCCAACACCCAGCTATATTACATACCGCTCTTATTCTGACTTTTCCTGAGCGTCTGGCTGCACCTCTTCCTCAGTGCTCTTTTTCATTTCCTTAGCTGCATCTTCTAGCTTCTTTTTAGCAACATCTTCATCAGAAACATATTTAAGCACTGTGCCATTGATACAGTAACGCTGATCGGTAGGGGTATCAAATCCTTCTCCTCTGAATACATGCCCGAGGTGAGCGTCACAAACATTACACTTCACCTCCACACGACGGCCATCAGGATCTGGAATAGACTTCACATTCTTAGCATTTGACGGGTCATAGAAAGATGGCCAGCCACAGTGTGAGTCAAACTTCTCGTCGGATGAGAACAGCTCAGCATTACAACCCACACAGTAATACGTGCCAGCTCCCTGTTTTTTAAACTGCTTATAAATCTCACCATTAGGTGACTCAGTCCAAGACAGTCTTGCTATACGATACTGCTCAGGTGTCAGCTTTTGCTTCCATTCAGCTTCGGTCATCGTAACAGGTTTCTCAGGTTGATTAGGTATCGCGTCTTCTGTTTTCATAGGTTCTTGTGATTGAGCATTAAGTAATAATGAGGCCGTCATACCGAAGCCAAGTATGACACAGAACGTTAAAAGGTAATTTCTATTCATATTATTAAGATGTATCTGAAGCTAATCTATTCCCTCAAAATGAAAGATCCACTTATTTTCCTAACATTTCCGATCAAGTAGAGCGCCTGCCGAATTAGAGCACTCCAACTGGAAAGAAAATATTAAGCAGCATCGTTAGGAAAAAGTTAATGACCAAAATAGCCAATGCAGAAAACACCATTGCATTAGTAGCTCCTTTACCCACACCCACCGCTCCGTGTGACGCTTTCAAGCCTTGGTGGCAGGAAATGAGGACAATTAATATACCAAAGACAAATCCCTTAATCAGAGAGATGTAAATATCCGACATATCGGTATGTATCTGCGTATGGTGGCTCCACCAAGCATCTGAGACACCAAAGGCCTTAGTGCCAATAAGCCATGATGCCATGATGCCAAATGCGGCCGCCTCGGTAATGAGCAATGGCACTGAAATAATCATCGCCATAAACCGTGGTGTAACCAGATAATCAATCGGGTTCACACTCATCGAGCGCAAGGCATCAACCTGCTCAGTCACCTTCATCGTGCCGATCTCCGCCGACATCGACGCTCCGACGCGACCCGCTAGCATAATAGCCGTCAGTGAAGGACCTAGCTCACGGAGCATACCCACACTCACCATCGCCCCTCCCATCGACTCCATGCCCATGTCTTTGAGCTGGAATAACCCCTGCGCGGCTAGCACCGCACCTACAAAGGCCCCCGTAATAATCACCACGGGCTGCGAATTAAAACCAATCTCCACAATTTGCGCCAGCAGCTGGCGCCATCGCTTCCTGCCATACAACAAAGACTCAAACACCTGCCCACCGAGAGAGGCCACCTCACCTAGGTAGTCAAGTAAGCCTAATACAGGCCGCCCAATTGCACGAAGAATCATAGATGATTCAAGCTACACTCAGCAATGCTCAATAACAATTGTAATCACTCACAAATAATAAGGGCAGACATGAAATCAGCCATATATCTCACTGACTCAGCACTTCTTAGAGCTAGTAAATCAGCCTATTTAAACAAGCAATCTAACCGCACTAAACTTATAATTAGGCTGACGCGAATACGGGTCGAATGAAGACTGCGTCAGCACATTGGTCTCTGGGTAATGCATCGCCATGAAAATCTGCCCTTTTTGAAGAGTCGGCGTGACAAAAGCGGATACCCGCGCCTTACCCCGACGAGACTCAACGGTGACCATATCATTAGTCGCCACACCCAACCTCTCGGCATCGATTGGATTCATCTCTACATAGCAGTGAGCAGGGGCAAGTTTCTGCAAGACCTCTGACTTAGACGTGCGAGTCTGAGTGTGCCACTGGCTAGAGCTCCCCCTGCCTGTAAGTAGAACAATCGGATACTCCTCATCTGGCATCTCAGGCCCATCAACCGTATCCTCGTAGAGAAATATAGCCTTCCGGTCTGCGTGGAAAAACGAATAGTCTTCAAGTAGGCGGCGTTGCTGGGCGAACTCAGTCGTGCCTGCTGGCAGCGGCCACTGGATACCACCGTGCTCATCAATCATTTGATACCCCGTAATACCAGTAATATCGCAGGGCTGCCCCTTGGTCGTCGCCTTGATAATCTGGAAAACTGCCTCGGGATCACTCCACTTGCTAAACATCTCACCACAGCCCCAGTATTGGGCAATCAGGCGGAAAATCTTAAAATCAGAAAGAGCCATCCCCGGCGCCTTCGACACCTGCTTGACCAGACCGATCCTCCGCTCTGAGTTGATAAAGCAACCATCCTTCTCAGCCCAGCATGCAGCGGGAAGAACCAAATCAGCCTGCTGAGCCGTATCTGTATTGCCATACATATCCTGCACCACAAGAAAATCGAGCTTCTCAAAGAGCCCCGAGAGTCGAGCCTTCTCCACCCACGAGTGTGAGGTATTAGTAGCTAAGATCCACAGCCCCTTAATCGCCCCTGTATCGATCCCCTCAATGATCTGATCATACGCCCAGCTATTCTCTCTCGGGATGACCTTCTCATCGATTTCTAAAATATCTGCCACCTTCTGACGATGCTCTGGATTGGTGAAATCATGCCCACCTAGTAAGCCAGTGGTGTTACTAAATAAGCGTGAGCCCATGGCATTACACTGGCCAGTAATCGAGTTTGCCCCAGTGCCAGGTCTACCAATATTACCCGTCATCAAAGCTAGATTAATAATACTCTGTGCCGTGCGCACCGCCTCATGGCTCTGGTTCACGCCCATCGTCCACCAGAAAGAAACATTCTTCCCCTCCTTAATCATCTTAGCCAGCTCATAGAGACCACTTTCAGAAATACCTGACACCTGTGAGACTACCTCTGGGGTAAAGCTCGCGACATGCTCCTTAAACGCGGTAAATTCATTGGTATGCTCACTAATAAACGCCTCATCTATCCAGCCCTCCCTGATTAAAAGATGAGCAATTCCGTAGAAAAAGGTAAGATCTGACTTAGGAGCAATCGGGTAGTGGTGCGTTGCCGCCACCGCCGTTTCCGTCTTGCGAGGGTCGATCACCACGATTTTAGGCTGCTTCTTATTCTGCTGCACTCGCTGCCACATAATCGGGTGGGCGATACAGAGATTCGACCCCACAAGGACGATCACATCAGACTCCTCAAAATCCTGATAAGTATAAGGTGGAGCATCAAAGCCAAAGCTCTGTTTATAAGCAACCACCGCAGATGCCATGCACTGGCGGGTATTACCATCGCCATGCCTCATCCCCATGCCAAATTTTGCGAGACTACCCAGAAAGGCCATCTCCTCCATGCAAATCTGCCCTGTGCTAATAAATGCTACCGACTCCCTGCCGTGCTCACGCTGCACATCCTTCATGCGCGTGCAGAAGGTCTTCATCGCCGTATCCCAGTCACACGCCTCAAGCTCGCCACCACGTGACTTCCGAATCATCGGTGTCTTCGCGCGATCATCTGCCAAAAGTGGAGTAAGAGCCTCCCACCCCTTTGGACAAGCCATACCGATATTCACAGGGTATTTCGACGACGGCGTAATGTTCGTCGCCACACCATCCTTCAAGTGCACATCTAAGCAACATCCCGTAGCGCAGAAACCACAAATCATCGAAGTCGTAGCATCTGGTGAGTGCAGCTCAGGCACCTGCCCAAGTCCGAAGCCTCCGGGCTTGCGGATAAGCTCTTCTGTCTTCGTCCCAGACCACTCGCGGATGGGGAATTTCTTCAATAACTTATTCATCGTGAGATTGGCTTGGAATGAGACCGGGCATACGCAGAGCCGCCACAGCGCCGAAGTAGAGCTTACGCTCAAACAACTCGCCAAAAATGACCGCCGTCAGCAGCAATAGGGAGAGAAATACACCTCCAGAACCTTGGAGGAAAATCAGAGACAG
>JALZUH010000001.1 GCA_023301645.1 Akkermansiaceae bacterium | reverse complement strand
TACCTATTGCAGGTAGACTCTTTAGAAATGAGTCTCAGAGCAGCTTTAGTGAAGCTGTAATCATCATGGTCAACAGTGAGATAATCGACCCAACAGGGGCACCTTGGCGCAATCGCTAAGAGCCTCATCTGATATACCTATCATCTCGAACACCTATGAGCTCCATGAAGGCAGAATCTAACAAGTCCAATTCCTCGTCACGATCGCCTTCTCGAACGTCATCTTCAGAAAAAGTGCTCATCACTCGTGAAGATGGCACCCAAGTTTATAAAGTCAAAAAGCATAAGCGCAGCAAGAAACAAGACTTGAAGGAGAAAATGCCTAGGCAAAACCCTGCTGTAAAATGGACCGTCATCACACTACTTGCTATGATGATCATCATCCCTCTAGTGGGTGTTCTATTCGTCGTTGCAAAATATAATGGCAAGCCATTTAAAGAATTCACAGAAGGTAATGCCCAAACCATTACCAACGCCCAAAATGTAACCTTAAGCACTCTCAAGGTAACTCCTGTTGCCATTCAGGCAAAATCAGCAAAATTCAGCTGGGCAGATGAATCCTACATCAAACGAATCACTTTAAACAAAATTGAAGCGCGCCTCCACCCTAGAACCTTTATAAGTAATAACTGGATTGGTGATGATATCTCCGCTGCAACGGGCAACATCCAATTACAGATCCCTACGGGTGCACTAGAAGCGACTGAAGACGCTCTTCAAGAATCCGTCTATGAGTTTGGCGCACTCCGATGCCTCGACCTTAGTATTCACTTTGGTAATTCTGACAAAGCTCCAGTCATCACCAACACTCTTACCACCGTTCGTCGAACTGACGAAGGAGCACGTAACTACATTTTTCAAGGAGGTCTACTCGTTGCGCCAAATTGGCCAAATCTTCAATTCACCTCGACACTCATCACTGACCAAAACAACCAGCTCAAAATCAAAGCACTCATTGAGTCCAAAATCTCTGAGGGAGAAATAAGACTCAACGGCAGCATCCCCAAGTTTAGCAAAAATGAAGTAAATGTCAGCGCCACAGTCACAGATTTCCCTATCGAAGAATTCATCAACGAAGGTCTTAGCAAGTTGCTTACAGGCTCCATTAGCAGCACTACAGGAAAGGTCACTTACGACTTCAACAAAGATTCCCAAGAAGCACTCAAAATGGAAATACCATTTCAGTCTGACTCCCTCGAAATGACAGGCCTACCTATGTTTAGCTTCCTCAGTAAACTTACCCATATCCATAAATATAATAAGCCGACTTTTAATCACTGCACAGGAATCATCACGATCACGAGTAAGAGCATTCATATTAGCAACCTCAACCTCGTAAGTAACCAGTTCATGACAATTCAAGGGGAACTTTCCTCAGATATAAAAGGAGAAGTAACTGGCAACCTCAACGTTGCTATCCCCAGAGGAATCATTAAGAACCGCACCAATTCATTATTTAGAAATCCAAGTAACGGATTCTACTCAACCAATGTTACCATTAGTGGGAACATTCACAACATGAGTGACAATCTCAAAGAAAACTTTGAAAGCCTCCAAATCAAAGCACCGGTGAAATTTCAAGCCCCTCCAGTGATTCAGCAACTCACTCCTGAAGAAGAGTTCGAAGCTCTAACGCGCTAAATCTTTCCGCTATCAAGCTATCCTGTTGTCATCTCTACAAAAAGTGCTTCAATAGCAGTCATGGTCAGCACTGATAAAGACTTCCTATTTGATCTACTTGATACCCCCAGTCCTACTGGATTTGAAATGCCTGGCCAAAGAGTCTGGGCGAAGCACATCGGCAAACATGCTGACTCTGTAGACTGCGACAGCTATGGCTCCACATGGGCTACGCTAGCAGGAAGCTCTGACCAGTCTATCATGCTCGCTGCCCACGCTGACGAGATCGGCTACATGATCAAGCACGTCACCGAAGAAGGGTTCCTCTACATTGATCGTATTGGAGGCAGTGACGCAGCGACAGGTCAGGGAAGAAGAATACATATCTTAGGAGACAAGGGAACATTCACAGGAATCATCGGAAACACAGCCATTCACCTGCGCAGAGACTCTCTCTCTAGTGAAAAAGCGCCAGCTATTGACCAGCTATGGGTCGACGTAGGAGCCTCATCCCCCGAAGAAGTTGCCGATCTTGGAATTCGCATCGGGCACCCTGCCGTTTACCAAGAGGCAGCCACTGAGCTAGCCAACAAGCGACTAGTAAGCAGAGCTCTCGATAACCGTATTGGAGGCTACATCATCGCCAAAGTGATGGGAAACATCGCGGCGAAGCAGCAGCAAAGCTCTCACTCCGTTATTTGCCTTAATACCGTGCAAGAAGAAACAAGTGGTGCGGGAGCTCGTATGGCCACCCACAGACTCAAGCCTTCTATTTGTATCTGTGTCGACGTCACTCACGCAACAGACACGCCCGGACTCGATGCCAAAAAACACGGTGAAGTCAAACTCGGCAAAGGGCCAACCGTCATGCACGGCACTGCCAACCACCCACTGCTCGTGGATCGGCTCATGCAGGTGGCAGACAAGCACGACATAGCCATCCAGCACGAAGCCTCTAGTAACTTCACCGGCACAGACACCGACACCATTTATGATGTCAACGGAGGGGTTCCCAGCGCACTGGTCTCACTCCCCATCAGGTGCATGCACTCAGTAGTCGAAACAGCCCACTGGGATGATATCGAAGCAACCATTGAGCTACTCACCGAGCTCATTAACTCACTGAGTAAAGACGACACCTTCAGCCAAACTCTCTAACCAGACTTATGCATATAACCTTCACCAAAGTATCAGCATGCCTAGCCGCACTCGTAGCATGCACACTTCACTTATATGCACAGCCCACCCTTAATGAGGAATCACCTCAGAAAAAAAGCCCTGAACAAGTAGCACTTCGATTCATCCAGCTCATTGCGAACAACCAGCTCGACCTTGACCAGCACACCGCCATCTCCTCGAACTGCAGCGAGCTGCGTCGCGATGACATCAAGCAGAAAACCCGCGCCCTCCAAACAAGCCACTTCACTGAGACAAGTCACTTTTTCATCGAATCCTCCAAAACCGCTGGCTCTCTAGCAGGAGTCCTCATTGGAAGTAAGAATAAGGATCAGCCACTCCAAACGCACCTATTTCGAGTCGCCCTCATTCTAAAAGACCAAACATGGCTCCCTGCCCCAGTGATAGGCTCATTTACCAATAGCGGCTACGGCTATGACCCTGAAGTAGAGACAAACGTCACAGCACTAGAGTCATGGCTAACCAAACAAAAGGCAAAATCTCAAGCTAAGCATAAGAGTCAGTCCCATAAAAACTACCTAACCACCCTCCTCAAGCTTGAGCAAGCCGCCCAGCTCGACCAGATCACCCCCGAGGATGCATTTTACCGATTTGTAGACCACTGCAGGAAGAAAGACACCTCCAATGCCTTAGTAAGCATGGGCGCCGCATCAGACCAGCTCTCCGCCCCCCTTGAACAAGCCCTCATCAATGTCCAAGCCGGCATCCACCAGCAAAGCAAATACCCCCACTGGGCACCACTAAATCTCGATCATTATATAGCTCAAGTCCTCTTCGTTGATGAGGAAAACAGCACCATGACCGTTGGTTTTTATCACATCCTTAACAACGGTCGCAGCAAAGCCAGCGCCTTTGAATACTTTGAACATGAAGGTAAAACCTTCCTGCGACTATCCAATGTTTCGCAAAAAAACAAAAAGCAACTAGGTGAATTTAGGCGTATCATTCAGAAACCCAACGCCCAATTCCATGCTGAAAACAACAGCGACAAGATCCTCGACGCGATTCTCAAGCGCTTCTCTATTAGCCAAGCAACCAGCCCCGAGCAAGCGAAGCAGCACCTCACCCGCGCTATTGAAAACCAAGACTTCAAAACCCTGCTCCCCCTCCTACCGCATCAAGGAGCCATCTACGAGCTGCCAGAAAACAGGCATTTAGCCATCAAGCACCTCTACACCCTCTGGAATAACATCAAAGACACTGCCACCAAAGACCTCACTTCCTCACCCCTATATAGCAGTGACAACCTAGCCATGCTCCCCATCCCCTCGGGCACGACCAGCCATCAAACCAAGCTGTGGCTACTCAGAAACGACCTAGGCTGGCACATCATCGATAGAGCCGCCCACGAGCTCGATAGCGATATAGAGCTTCTAAAAAACGCCCAAGAACTCGAATCCCAGCACGCCCTCTACCTCGAGAATCTCGCCCAAAAAGACAAAGCCGACATCCTCAATCAAATCAAAACCATTTCACTCCCCCTCACCAGCGACCCTGTAACCGAAGAACAAGCACTTCAAACACTGCAAGCATACCGCACAGCACTCCGAGCCAACAGCAGCAAGCAAGCCCTATCCCATACCATCTTCTCTAAAGAAGAAGACATCGCGCAGGTTTTCAAATCACTCAAATACAAAATCAAAGGTGCGCTCAATCACATCGAATACGACCACTACCTGGGATCATCGACATCAGGTCAATGGCGCGCTCTCTCTCACCGCACTGAGTCAAAAACCACTGCAATCAAAGACTACCCACTCTACCTCATCGTCCAGACCGATGAAGGGGCTAAAATTTTACACGACATCGACCTCAGACACAGTAGTAATAAAGGTCGCCAAATCCTCAACACCAAGCTCCTCAAGCAACTCAAGAAAACACTACCAGCAGACGAGTTTCACCATATCCAAACACTATTCGACGAGCACAACCAACGTGCCAAAAAAGACATCATCAAGCTCAGAGAAATGATGCAATAGCTCAGCGCCCAGTAGCTACCTCTATCAAACACCTCAAAAATCGCCACTCACTTCCATGACACCCCAAGAAACTGCACGACAACTCGAAGCATCTGTTTCAAGCATCATCAAAGGCCAAGATCACACCATTCGCAATATCCTCGCATGCATGGTATCGGGTGGACACGTCTTACTAGAGGATAACCCTGGCACCGGCAAAACCACCCTCGCTAAGGCCATTGCCAAGACCATTAGTGCTTCAGCATTTAACCGCGTTCAGTTCACCCCCGACCTACTGCCATCAGACATACTAGGCATCTCTATCCTGAATCAAAAAACCAGTGACTTTCATTTTCACCCAGGCCCTATCTTCACCGACATCCTCCTAGCTGATGAGATCAACCGTGCCTCGCCACGGACACAGAGCGCGCTCCTCGAAGCCATGGCAGAAAGACAAGTCACCATCGAAGGGAAATGCCACCAGCTCGAAGGCCTATTCTTTGTCATCGCCACCCAGAACCCCGTAGAATTCAGAGGCACCTACCCACTGCCCGAAGCACAAATGGACCGCTTCGCCATCCAATCATCACTTGGATACGTCAGCCAGCAAGACGAAGCTGAGATCCTATCCTCACAAAATAACGGTCACCCCCTCGATGACCTCAAAGCAAGCGTTAGCCTTGAAGATGTATTAGCCCTCCAGTCAGCCGTATCCGACATTGGCATCTCCGCCGAGCTCAGAGACTACATCGTCGCCCTCTGTCACGCCACACGCAGCATCAAAGAGCTCGACCTAGCCGCCAGTCCTCGTGCATCACTAGCCCTCATGAAGCTCTCTCAGGCCGTCTCCCTTTTCGAAGGTCGAGACTACGTCACCCCAGAGGTCATTCAGTCTCTTGCCAGTGATGTTATTGCCCATCGACTCGTGCTCTCCTCTGAGGCCAAGTTTAATGGCATGAGCACACGCTCAGTCGTTGCCGACATTCTAGAGAACACACCAGTGCCAGTATAGAAT